>NZ_JBJGYZ010000008.1:0-175319 GCF_054050275.1 Geodermatophilus sp. SYSU D00691 | reverse complement strand
GGGTGGGGCGATCAAGTCGAGCTGGTACGGCGACTGCCTGCCCTCGCGGGACTTCCCGATGCTGGTCGACCTGTACCTGCAGGGCCGCTTCCCGCTCGACGACTTCGTCACCGAGACCATCGCGCTCGAGGACGTCGAGGCCGCGTTCGAGAAGATGCACTCCGGCGAGGTCCTGCGCTCGGTCGTGGTGTTCTGACGATGGCCGCGCGCATCGAGAAGGCCGTCGTCAGCGGCGGCCCAGGTGCAGCCGTGGAGACGGCGCTGCGCGGGGTGAGCTACGAGGTGCTGCCGCTGCGGAACACCGAGCCGGCGGTGGTCGAGCACGTCCCGCGCGACGTGCCGGTGACGATCACGGTGACCGAGGCCAAGGGGCTGATGCCGACGGTCGAGCTGGCCGAGCGGTTGTCAGGGCACGGGTTCTCGGCCACGCCCCACCTGGCCGCCCGCCTCGTTCGCGACGAGGCCCACCTGGCCGACGTCGTGGCCCGGCTGCGGGCGGCCGGAGTGGAGGGCGTGTTCGTCATCGGCGGTGACGCCGCGATGCCCGCGGGGCCGTTCCCCGACGCGCTCTCCCTCCTCGAGGCGCTCGAGGCCGGCGGCCAACCGTTCCGGCACGTGGGGATCGGCGGCTACCCCGAAGGGCACGGGCACATCGACGCGGAGCTGATCGAACGCGCCCTCGAGCGGAAGGCCCCGCACGCGACGCAGGTCATCACCCAGCTGTGCTTCCACCCCCGCACCACGACGGCGTGGGCGCGGCAGGTCCGGCAGCGGGGCGTGGACCTGCCGATCCGGGTCGGGCTGCCCGGTGCCGTGACGCGGCAGAAGCTGGTGCGCATCTCCGCCGGCCTGGGGCTCGGCCCGTCGGCCCGGTTGCTGGCGAAACAGCACAGCATGCTCTGGCGCTTCTTCCTCCCCCACGGGTACCGGCCGGACCGGCTCGTCGAGCGGCTCGCGTCGGCGGTCGGCCGGGCGGACACCCGCCTGGCGGGCTTCCACCTGTTCACGTTCAACGAGGTGGCGCGGACCGAGGCGTGGCGCCAGGAGTGGCTGGCGCGCCTGGCCGCCCGGTAGCCGCACCCGCTCAGACCGACAGGCGCTCCGTCAGCCACTCGTGGAAGGCGCCGATGTGGTGCTCGGAGGGCACGAGCACGCCCCCGTTGGCGTAGGCGCGGGACGACATGGCCGGCTGGGTCCGCTCGCAGGCGGCGAAGTCCTGCTCGTTCACCCGGTGGAACAGCTCCACCGACCGCGTCACGTCCTTGCCCGACCCGACCACCTCGTGCGAGTACAGCCAGTCGCACTCGACGATCGTCCGGTCGGCCGCGAGGGGGAACATGCGGTGGAAGATGACGTGGTCGGGCACCAGGTTGACGAACACGGTCGGCTTCACCGTGATGGCGTAGTAGCGCCGGTCGTGCCCCTCGTCGACGCCCGGCAGCCGGTCGAAACCCTCGCGGCCGTCGACGGTGAAGCCCTGGATGTCGTCCCCGAACTCCGCACCGTGCCCCACGAAGAACTGCGCCGCGTAGCCCTCGGCGAACTCGGGGAGCACCTCGGTCAGCTCCGGGTGGATCGTCGCGCAGTGGTAGCACTCCATGAAGTTCTCGATGATGAGCTTCCAGTTCGCCTGCACGTCGTAGGTGATGCGGCGCCCCACCGACAGCGAGTCGAGCTGGTAGCGCTCGATCGACCCGACGTCGCCGAGGCGCTCGACGACGTCGGCCACGACCGCGTCCTCGAACGAGGGCGGATCCTCGGCCAGGCACACCCAGGCGTAGCCCAGCCACTCGTGCAGCGCCACCGGCACCAGGCCGTACGCGACCCGGTCGATGTCGGGCATCTTCGTCAGGTTCGGGGCGGCGACGAGCTTGCCGGAGAGGTCGTAGGTCCAGGCGTGGTACGGGCATTGGAAGGCCCGCTTGACCTCGCCGGAGTCCAACGTGCAGATCTGGGCACCGCGGTGCCGGCAGATGTTGAGGAACGACCGCAGCTGCCCGTCGCGGCCACGGACGACGAGGACGCTCTCCCGGCCGACCTGGACCTTCTTGAAGGAACCGGGGGTCGGGAGGTCGCTCGAGCGCACGGCGCAGAACCACATGTCCTCGAACACGTGGGACTGCTCGAGCGCGAAGATCGCGGGGTCGGTGTAGTACTGCCCCGGCAGGGTGGAGATGAGGCTCGCGGGCAGGTCGGTGGTGGTCATACGGCACCTCGGTGTTCCGGGGGCGACATGGGACACGCCGGGAGATCGGGGCGACGCAGCACGGCGTCGACCTCGGTCGCCGTCCGCCTATGACCTCGATGACGACCGATGTGTTGCACATTACCCACCAGATTGCGCTACTCGCAACAACTGCGAGCCGGGTCCCGTGCGACCGACCCCGCCCGACCGGGCGGCGCCTAGCCGAAGAAGCCGAGCCGCCTGCTGAGCTCGTCGGCGGCCGAGACCACCCGCCGGGCCAGCCGCGGGAAGTCCGCCCGGTCCAGGCGGAAGGAGGGACCGGAGACGCTCAGCGCGGCGATCACGTCGCCGTCCACGCCGCGGACGGGAGCCGCGACGGCGGTGAGCCCGACCTCGTACTCCTCGACCGTCGACCCCCACCCCTGCTCGACGATCTCGTCGAGGTGCCGCTGCAGCAGTTCGGGATCGGTGATCGTGGCGGGGGTGAAGCGCGGCAGCTCGCGGGACAGGATGCCCTTGCGGACGGCGTCGGGGGCGTGGGCCAGCAGCACCTTGCCGCTCGAGGTCGCGTGCAGGGGCGTGCTCTGCCCCACCCAGTTGTGCGTGCTGAGAGCCGCCGGCCCGCGGGTCTGGCTGACGTTCACCGCCCGGTCGTTGTCGAGGATGGCGATGTTGACCGTGTCCTCCAGATCGGCGGCCAGTGCCGCGCAGATCTGGCGCCCCTCCCGGGCGACGTCCAGCTGCACGGCGGCCGCGCCGGCGAGGCGCACGATGCCGAACCCCAGCCGGTACTTGCCCCGGTCGGCCAGCTGCTCGACGAAGCCCCGGCTCTCCAGTGCCGCGACCAGCCGGAAGGCCGTCGACTTGTGCACGCCGAGCTCGGCGGCCACCTCGGTGACGCCCGCCTCCCCCTGGGCCGCGAGGATCTCCAGGATGCTCAGCGCACGGTCGACGGACTGGACGACGGCGACCGAGTTCCGCTCCCCGTTCACATCCTGCGGCTCACTCATGCGCTCAGCGTAGGTCGCAGGCCACGCAGCACCGCTCCTCCTCTTGACGGTGGGGAGCTCTCCAGGCCAGACTGTTGCGCTATCGGCAAAGCGTTGCAGCATACGCAACAAAGACAGCCTGGAGCGTTCATGATCCCGGTCTGCCCCACGACCGCGCTGCCGCCCGGCGAGGCGATCCGAGTCGAGGCCGAGGAGCCCATCGCGGTCTTCAACGCCGACGGCGACCTCTACGCCATCGACGACACCTGCACCCACCAGGACGCCTCGCTGGCCGACGGCTGGCTGGACGGCTGCTCCGTGGAGTGCCCGTTGCACGCCTCCTGCTTCGACCTGCGCACCGGCAAGGTCTCCGGCCCCCCGGCCAAGAAGGCGGTGCGCACCCACCGGGTCGTGGTCCGGGACGGCCACATCTACGTCCAAGCGGGGATCCCGGCGGACGGTGCCGCATGAGCCCGACGGTCGCCGTGGTGGGCGCGTCGCTGGCCGGCCTCTCCGCCGCCCGCGCGCTCCGTGAACAGTCCTACGACGGCCGGATCGTGGTCATCGGCGACGAGCTGCACGCCCCCTACGACCGCCCGCCGCTGTCGAAGGGGTTCCTGGCCGGCACGGCCTCGCTCGACGACATCGCCCTGGGCGCGCCCGACGACGAGGACCTCGACCTCGAGTGGCGGCTGGGCGCCACGGCGGTCGGCCTGGACCGCCGCAGCCGCTCGGTGCTGCTGCGCGACGGCAGCGAGGTCCGGGCCGACGGGGTCGTCCTCGCCACCGGCGCCCGCGCGCGTCGCCTGCCCGGCGAGCGCGGCCTCGCCGGGGTGCACGTGCTGCGCTCCTTGGACGACGCGGTCGCCCTCCGGGAGGACCTGGCCACCGCCGAGCGCCTCGTCGTGATCGGCGCCGGTTTCATCGGCGCCGAGGTCGCCTCCACCGCCCGCACGCTCGGGCTGGAGGTCACCGTCGTCGAGGCCCAGCCCGTCCCCCTCGCCGGCCCGATCGGCACCGAGATGGGCGCGGTCTGCGCCGAGCTGCACGCCGACCACGGCACCCGACTGCTCACCGGCACGGGGGTCGCCGGACTCCTCGGCGGCGACCGGGTCGAGGCCGTGGAGCTGACCGACGGCACCCGGCTGCCGGCCGACGTGGTGGTCGTGGGCATCGGCGCCGTGCCGAACACCGAGTGGCTGGACGGCTCCGGCGTGGCCTGCGGCAACGGCGTCCTCACCGACGCGCGCGGCGCCACCGGCGTCCCCGGAGTGGTGGCCGTCGGCGACTGCGCCGCGACGTGGTCGGACCCCGCCCAGCGGCACGTGCGCACCGAGCACTGGACCAACGCGCTCGAGCAGCCGGCCACCGCGGTGGCCACCCTGCTCGGTGCCGGGGAGCAGGCCCCGGCGGCGGTCCCCTACTTCTGGTCCGACCAGTACGGCGCCCGCATCCAGTTCGCCGGCTCGCGGCGCGAGGGCGACGTCGCGCGGGTGGTGGAGGGCGCCTGCGCCGAGCGGTGCTTCCTCGTGGTCTACGAGCGGGACGGCGTCCCCGTCGCCGTCCTCGGGATGAACCAGCCGCGCCTGTTCACGCGCTGGCGCCGGCAGCTCCGCTCCGCCGTCGCGACGTCGTCCTGACGGTCGCGGTCCGATCGGACCGCAGCACCAGCGACCGCCCCGGACCCCGTGGTCCGGGGCGGTTCCTCGTTCGGGCTGGGGACGCCCCACCCGTCGACGACGCGCAGAACCTCCGGGCAGGGACCGGGGTCGGTCCCTGCCCGGAGGCCTGCCGTGGTGGAGCGGTCGCCTACTCGCGCGGGTCCCTCGGGCGGCCGATGGGCTCCGCCTCGGGTCGGCCCTGCGTCGGGACGGGCGGCTCCGCGGCCGGCGCCACGAAGTTGCCGCTCGGGGTCACCGACAGCCCGCCGTCCCGCTCGGTGCTCGGCGGCGCCGCCCGTCCCGCTCCGGCCTCCTGCGAGGGTCGGCTCGCGGTCCGCTCCACGACGAGGACGAAGTCGTCGCCGTGCCGGCTGATGCCGTCGACGACCGCCTTCTCGATCGCCGAGGTGGCGTAGTTCCCCCGCAGCACCATGGGATCGCGGCGGAGGTCCTTGACGAGGCTCACCGCCATCGCCGCCATGACCAGCGCGAACGGCAGTGCGGCGATGATCGTCAGGTTCTGCAGCCCGGTCAGGGCCGCCCCGTCCTCGCCCAGCAGCAGCATGATCGCCGCGACCGAGCCCATCACCACGCCCCAGAAGACGACGACCGAGCGGCTCGGCTCCAGCGTGCCGCGCTGCGAGAGCGAGCCCATGACGATCGAGGCAGCGTCCGCCCCGGACACGAAGAAGATCGCCACGAGCACCATCACGAGCACCGTCGCCGCGGTGGCCAGCGGGAACTGGTCCAGGACGGCGAACAGCTGCCCCTCGGTGGTGCCCTGCCCGGCGATGTCGGCGCCACCGCGCTGCGCGTCGATGCCGGCACCGCCGAAGACCGCGAACCACAGGAGGCTGACCATGCTGGGCACCAGAAGCACGCCGGTGACGAACTGCCGGATGGTCCGACCACGGCTGATGCGCGCGATGAACAGCCCGACGAACGGCGTCCAGCTGATCCACCAGGCCCAGTAGAAGACCGTCCACCCGCTGAGCCAGGTGGCCATCGCGTCACCGCCGGTCGCCTCCGTGCGCGCGGCCATCGCGCCGAGGTCGGAGAAGTAGCTGCCGACCGCGTCGGGCACCAGGTTGAGGATGAAGACCGTCGGGCCGAGGACGAAGACGAACAGCGCGAGCAGCAGCGCCAGGACCATGTTGATGTTGGACAGCCACTGGATGCCCTTGGCGATGCCGGAGACCGCCGAGGCGACGAACGCGGCGGTCAGCACCGCGATGATCCCGACCAGCACGGCGTTGCCCACGTCGCCGGCCCAGCCGAGGATCTCGAGCCCGCTGCCGATCTGGAGAGCGCCCAGCCCCAGCGAGGCCGCCGACCCGAAGAGCGTGGCGAAGATGGCCAGGACGTCGATGATCCGGCCGGCCGGGCCGGTCGCCCGCCGCTCCCCGAGCAGGGGGATGAAGGCCGAGCTGATCAGCTGGCGCCGGCCTCGCCGGAAGGTGCCGTAGGCGATGGCCAGCCCGACGACGGCGTAGAGGGCCCACGGGTGCAGCGTCCAGTGGAACAGCGTGGTCGCCATCGCCGTCTGGATCGCCTCGGGCGTCTCCGCGTCGGTGGTGAGCGGCGGTGGGGAGACGTAGTGCGAGAGCGGTTCGGCGACGCCGAAGAACATGAGCCCGATGCCCATGCCGGCGCTGAACATCATCGCGATCCACGAGACGGTGCGGAACTCCGGCCGCTCGTCGTCGCGCCCCAGCGGGATCCGCCCGTACTTGCTGGCCGCCAGCCAGATCACGTACACGACGAACGCGGAGGCCAGCAGCACGAACAGCCAGCCGAGGTTGCTGGTGATCCAGCCGAGCACCGTCGTGCTCGCCGAACCCAGGCCGGTGGGAGAGGCGAACCCCCAGGCCACGAAGCCGAGCGCCATGACCGCCGCGACGGCGAAGAGCACCTTGTCCACCGCCCAGTGGCGGTCGGCCATGCAGGGCGGCGGCTCGGCGATCGCGGGGTGGATGTCGTCCTCGGGCGCGTCCACGGCGGGGCTCTGCAGCTGTGCTCCGCGGGCCGCGCCGGGGTCGTCCGGGCGACCCTGTGGCGGGCCGGGGGGCGAGGCTTGCTCTCGACGCGATGGCTCCATGACAGTCCCCTATCGTGTTGCGTCATCCGAGACTCGCTTCGCATGAGGGAACCAGAGCTGCGGGGTGGGAGCAAGGGCCTGAGGTGATTTTCCGCACAGTGCGGCCCGCGCGCAGCGCCTCAGCCGTGCTCGTCGGGAACGTCCAGGCACCGCGCGAGAGGCACGCCCGGCCGGTAGGCCAGGTGGCGGTGCGACGGCGCGTCCAGCAGCACGAGGTCCGCCCGCGCCCCGGTCGTGATCCGGCCGACGTCGGCGCGCCGCAGGGCGGCCGCTCCCCCGGCGGTCGCCGCGTGCACCGCCTCGGCCGGCGTCATGCCCGTCTCGCGGACGGCGAGGGCGATGCAGAACGGCATGGACGAGGTGAAGCAGCTTCCCGGGTTGCAGTCGGTGGCGAGCGCGACCGTGGCGCCTGCGTCGAGCAGCCGGCGGGCGTCCGGGAAGGCCGACCGGGTGGAGAACTCGACGCCGGGGAGCAGCGTGGCCACCGTCGCGCCGCCGGCCAGGGCGTCGACGTCGTCGTCGGTGAGGTGCGTGCAGTGGTCGGCGCTGGCCGCGCCCAGCTCGACGGCCAGCCGCACGCCGGGGCCCGCGGCGAGCTGGTTGGCGTGCACCCGCAGGCCCAGCCCGGCCGCGCGGCCGGCCTCGAGCACCGCCCGGGCGCTGTCGGCGTCGAAGGCGTGCGCCGACGCCGGCTCGCAGAAGACGTCGATCCACCGGGCGTGCGGCGCGCACGCGGCGAGCATGGGACCGGTGACCAGCTCGACGTAGTCGTCCCGGCGGCCCGCGAACTCCGGCGGGACGACGTGCGCGCCGAGGAAGGTCGTCTCGGGTGTGACCTCCCGGGCCAGGCGCAGCGCGCGGGCCTCGTCGCCGACGGTGAGCCCGTAGCCGCTCTTCACCTCCACCGTGGTGGTGCCCTGCGCGCGCATCTCGGCCACCAGCGAGGTCAGGCGGTCGCGCAGCCGGTCGTCGGAGGCCGCCCGGGTGGCCGCCACGGTCGTGGCGATGCCGCCGCCGTCGTACGGCATCCCGGCCATGCGGGCCTCGAACTCCGCCGCCCGGTCGCCGGCGAAGACGAGGTGGGCGTGGCTGTCGACGAAGCCGGGCAGCACGGCGCGGCCGTCGACGTCCAGCCCCCGGTCGGCGGCGGGGGCGGAGCGCCGCGGGCCGACCCACGCGATGCGGCCCCCGTCGACCACGAGGGCGGCGTCGCGCACCAGCCCGAGCGGCCCCTCCCCCAGCGCCGGGTCGTTCGTGACCAGCTCGCCGATCCCGGTGACGACGGTGCTCACCCCCACAGCGGATCCACCGCCTCGCGCACCAGGGCGCCGACGTCGCCGAGCACGTGCTCTCCCTGGTCCACCACGACCCGCCCCTCGACGACGACCGTGGTGACGTCACCCGCCCCGGCGACCAGGGCGATCTGCGCCGGGTCGGTGCCGGCGGTGCGGGGCGTGTCGAGGGCGATCGCGACCAGGTCGGCCCGGCAGCCGGGGGCGAGCCGGCCGCCGTCGGGCCAGCCGAGCGCCGCGTGCCCGGTCTCCGTGAGGGCGGCGACCAGTTCGTCGGGGCGGAACCGGCCGCGCTGCCCGGAGGCCAGTCGGGCGGCGGCCTCGAGCGCCTGCGCCTCGGCGAGGAGGTCGGCGACGACGTGCTGGTCGGTGCCGAGGACCAGCGGCACGCCGGCGTCGGCCAGCTCCCGGAAGGGGCCGGTGCCGTCGGCGAGATCGGCCTCGGTGCACGGGCAGGCGCAGACCGCGGTGCCCGACGCCGCCAGGAGCGCCCGGTCGCCGTCGGTCAGGTGCACGGCGTGCACCGCCGTCGTCCGGGGCCCCAGCACGCCGGCCTCGGCGAGCAGGGCCGTCGGGGTGCGGCCGTGGACGGCGAGGCACGCCTCGTTCTCCGTGGGCTGCTCCGACAGGTGCACGTGCAGCGGCCCGGGGGCGGCGGCGACCACGGGCAGGGCTGCGGGGGGCACGGCGCGCACCGAGTGCACGGCCGCGCCGACCCGCAGGCCGGGCCGCTCCGGCAGCGCGGCGACCCGCTCGGCCCAGGCGCCCGCCGAGCCGTCGGAGAACCGCAGCTGCACCGGGTCGAGCGGCGTGTGCCCGTCGGTGCCGAGGCCCCCGGCGAGGTAGCAGGCGTCGAGCACGGTCAGCCGGACGCCGGCCTCGGCGGCCGCCTGCGCCAGCGCCTCGGACATCGCGTTGGGATCGGCGTAGCGGCGTCCGCCGGGAGCGTGGTGCAGGTAGTGGAACTCGCCCACGGTGGTGACCCCGCCCAGGGCCAGCTCGGCGTAGGTGGCGCGGGCCAGCGCGAGGTAGGAGTCGGGGTCGAGGCGCGCGGCGACGGCGTACATCCGCTCCCGCCACGTCCAGAAGGTGCCGCCGCGGTCGTGCGTCCGCCCACGCAGGGCGCGGTGGAAGGCGTGGGAGTGCGCGTCGGCCAGCCCCGGCAGGACGACGCCGCGGAGCCTGGTGTCCCCCGCGCCCGGTCGCCCGACCTCGACGGCGGCGATCGCACCCCCGTCGTCCACGGTGACCCGGACGCCCGCGACGATCCCGCCGGGGAGCCACGCGTGCTCGCACCAGAACGTGCTCATGCCAGCTCGCGGACGACGCGGGCCAGCGCCTCGACGCCGGCGAGGCAGTCGGGGGTCTCCGCGTGCTCGGCCGGCGAGTGCGAGATGCCGGTCGGGTTGCGCACGAACAGCATCGCGCTCGGGACGCCCACCGCGGCCAGGACGCCGGCGTCGTGCCCGGCGCCGGTGCCCAGCAGCGGCGCCGGCCCGGCGTCGCCGCCGGCCGCGGCGGCCACCCGGTCGCGCAGCGCGGCACCGAACTCCACCGGCGGCGTCCACGACTCCTCGACCGGCTCGACGCCGGCCGCGGCGCCGACCCGGGCCACCACCCGCCGCACAGCCGCCACCGGCAGGCCGCGGGCGTCGAGCCAGGCGGTGACCGCGGAGGGGATCGCGTTGACCGCGTTCGGCCGCACGACCACCTTGCCGACGGTCGCGACGACGTCCTCCGCCGCGGCCGATTCGCGCGCGGTCCGCACCACCGCGGCCAGCGTGAGCATCGGGTCGTCGCGGTCGGCCAGCCGCGTCGTCCCGGCGTGGTCGGCGCGGCCGCGCAGGTCCAGCCGCCACCGGCCGTGGGGCAGGATGCCGGTGGCCACGCCGATCGCGGCGTCCCCGTCGGCCAGGCCGCGGCCCTGCTCGACGTGCAGCTCGACGTAGGTGCCGATCCGGCGCAGCGCCTCGTCGTCCCGGCCGAGGTGCCGCGGGTCGTGCCCGGCGGCCGCGAGCGCCTCGGCCAGGGTGGTGCCGTCGGCGTCGGTCAGGGCTCGCGCGCGGTCGGGGCCGAGGTCGCCGGTGAGCAGCTTCGAGCCGGTGCAGGCCACGCCGAACCGGGCGCCCTCCTCGTCGGCGAAGCACGCCACGGCGACCGGCCGGCCGGCGGGGAACCCCTCGGCGCGCAGCCGGTCGAGGGCCGCGAACGCCGACACGATGCCGAGCGGCCCGTCGAAGGCGCCGCCATCGGGAACGGAGTCGAGGTGGCTGCCGAGCACCAGGCCGGGGCCGTCGGTGTCGGGGTCGCCGTCCCAGGCCCACAGGTTGCCGGCCCGGTCGGGCACGACCTCCAGCCCGCGGCGGGCCGCCTCGCCGCCGAACCACTCGCGCAGCGAGGCGTCCTCCGGCGTCCAGGCGAAGCGGCGGTAGCCGCCCGACGGCGCCCGGCCGACCGCGCCGAGGTCGGCCCACATGCCCTCGAAGGAGCTCACGGCTCGCGCATCGGGACGCGGATCCCCTGCTCCCCCGCCACCTGCTCGGCCCGCTCGTAGCCGGCGTCGGCGTGCCGGAGCACGCCCGTGGCCGGGTCGTTGGCGAGCACCCGGGCCAGCTTCTCGGCGGCCAGGGGCGTGCCGTCGGCGACGCACACCTGCCCGGCGTGCAGCGACCGGCCGATGCCGACCCCGCCGCCGTGGTGGATCGACACCCACGTCGCGCCGGACGAGGTGTTGACCAGCGCGTTGAGCAGCGGCCAGTCGGCGATGGCGTCGGACCCGTCGGCCATCGCCTCGGTCTCGCGGTACGGCGAGGCCACCGAACCGGTGTCGAGGTGGTCGCGGCCGATCACGACGGGCGCGCTGATCTCGCCGGAAGCGACGAGCTCGTTGAACCGCAGGCCGGCGCGATCGCGCTCCCCCTGGCCGAGCCAGCAGATGCGCGCCGGCAGCCCCTGGTAGGCGACCCGCTCCTGCGCCGCCCGGATCCACCGGTGCAGGTGGTCGTCGTCCGGGAAGAGGTCCAGGACCGCGCGGTCGGTCGCGGCGATGTCGGCCGGGTCACCGGAGAGCGCGGCCCACCGGAACGGGCCCTTGCCCTCGCAAAACAGCGGCCGGATGTAGGCCGGGACGAAGCCGGGGAAGGCGAACGCGCGCTCGAAGCCGCCCTGGCGGGCCTCGTCGCGGATCGAGTTGCCGTAGTCGAACACCTCGGCGCCGGCGTCGAGGAAGCCGACCATCGCCTCGACGTGCCGCGCCATCGACGCCCGCGCCCGGGTGGTGAACTCCTCCGGCTTCGCCCGGGCGTGGTCGTGCCAGTCGGCGACGTCGACGCCCTCGGGGAGGTAGGACAGCGGGTCGTGCGCCGAGGTCTGGTCGGTGACGACGTCGATCTCCACCCCGCGGCGCAGCAGCTCCGGGAAGACCATGGCGGCGTTGCCCACGAGACCGACCGACAGCGCGCGCCGTTCCTCCCTCGCCGCGAGGCAGCGGGCGACGGCGTCGTCCAGGTCGTCGGCGACCTCGTCGAGGTAACGGGTGGCCACCCGGCGGCGCAGCCGGGCCTCGTCGACGTCGACCACCAGGCAGACGCCGCCGTTGAGCGTGACCGCCAGCGGCTGGGCCCCGCCCATGCCACCGCAGCCGCCGGTGAGCGTGAGCGTCCCGGCCAGGGTGCCGCCGAACCGCTTGGCGGCCACCGCCGCGAACGTCTCGTAGGTGCCCTGCAGGATCCCCTGCGTGCCGATGTAGATCCACGAGCCCGCGGTCATCTGCCCGTACATGGTCAGGCCGAGGTGCTCCAGCCGGCGGAACTCCGGCCAGGTGGCCCAGTCGGGCACCAGGTTCGAGTTGGCGATGAGCACCCGCGGCGCCCACTCGTGGGTGCGCAGCACGCCGACCGGGCGTCCGGACTGCACGAGCATGGTCTCGTCGTCCCCGAGGGTGGTCAGGGTGCGGACCATCGCGTCGAAGCTCCGCCAGTCGCGTGCCGCGCGCCCGGTGCCGCCGTAGACGACGAGGTCGTCCGGGCGCTCGGCCACCTCCGGGTCGAGGTTGTTCTGCAGCATCCGCAGCGGCGCCTCGGTCTGCCAGCTCCGCGCGGTCAGGGTGGTGCCGCGCGGGGCGCGGACCGGTCGTGCTCCGTCCATGGCGGGGTTCCTCTCAGCTCAGCGGGGTGTCGAGGACGGCCCGAGCCGCAGCCGCGACCGCGCCGGTGCGCACCAGGTCGACCACGGCGTCGATCTCGGGGGCCAGGTGCCGGTCGGGGCCGGGACCGGCGACGCCGGCGGCACGCACGGCGTCGCGCACGGCGCCGGTGGCCGCCGCCGGCGCGAGCGGGGCGCGCAGGTCGATCGCCCGCGCGGCGGCGAGCACCTCGATCGCCAGCACCCGGGTGAGGCCGTCCACCGCCCGGCGGAGTTTCCGCGCCGCGGCCCACCCCATCGAGACGTGGTCCTCCTGCATCGCCGACGACGGGATGGAGTCGACGCTCGCCGGCACGGCGAGCCGCTTGAGCTCGCTGACGATCCCGGCCGCGGTGTACTGGGCGATCATCAGCCCGGAGTCGACGCCGGGGTCGGCGGCCAGGAACGGGGGCAGGCCGTTGCTGCGGGCGACGTCGAGGAACCGGTCGGTGCGCCGTTCGCTCATGCCCGCCAGGTCGGCGACGGCGATCGCGAGGAAGTCCAGCACGTAGGCGACCGGCGCGCCGTGGAAGTTGCCGTTGGACTCCACCCGGCCGTCGACGGTGACCACCGGGTTGTCGATCGCCGCGGCGAGCTCCCGGCCGGCGACGGCGGCGGCGTGCTCCACGGTGTCACGGGCGGCGCCGTGCACCTGGGGCGCGCAGCGCAGCGAGTAGGCGTCCTGCACGCGGGTGCACCCGGGGCCCCGGTGGCTGGCCATGATCCCGCTGCCGGCCAGCAGCGCGCGCAGGTTCGCCGCCGACGCCGCCTGGCCGGGGTGCGGCCGCAGCCGCTGCAGGTCGGCGGCGAAGACGGCGTCGGTGCCCAGCAGCGCCTCGACGCTCATCGCCGCGGCGACGTCGGCGGTGGTGAGCAGCCGGCGGAGGTCCTCGATCGCCAGCACCAGCATGCCGAGCATGCCGTCGGTGCCGTTGACCAGCGCCAGGCCCTCCTTCTCGGCCAGCTGGACGGGCTCGATCCCCGCGGAGCGCAGCGCCTCCCCGGCCGGGTGCAGCCTGCCGCCGGCGTCGCGCACGAACCCCTCGCCCATGACCGCCAGCGCCACCGCCGACAGCGGCGCCAGGTCGCCGGAGCAGCCCAGGGAGCCGTACTCGTGCACGACGGGGGTCAGGCCGGCGTCGAGCAACCCCGCGTAGGCGCGGGCCGTGCGCAGCCGGACGCCGGTGCGGCCGGTCGCCAGCGTGGAGAGGCGCAGCAGCATCATGGCGCGGACCACCTCGGGCTCCACCTCGGGTCCGGAGCCGGCGGCGTGCGAGCGGATCAGGCTGCGCTGCAGCTGCGCGCGACGCTGCCCGGGGATGTGCCTGGTGGCCAGCGCCCCGAACCCGGTGGAGACGCCGTAGTGCGGCCGGTCGTCCACGGCGAGCGCCTCGACCACCTGCCGGCTGCGGCCGATCTCGGCGACGGCGTCGTCGGCCAGGGCCACGCCGGCGCGGCCGCGCGCGACGCGCAGCACGTCCGCCGGCTCCACCGGGCCGGTGCCGACGACCACCTGCCCGACGGCCGCCTGTTCCCGAACGGCGCTCATGCCGCTCATCGCACACCGCGCGGCGGCCGTCCCCCAGAGCTCTCGGCGCGAATGCGTCTGGGATACGAGACGTCCGGGAGGCGCCCCGCTCAGCCGGCGCCGGGCGCCCGCCCGCCGATCCGGCGGGTCAGCTCGGCGGCCGCCCGCCGCACCCGGGAGGCGATCTCGTCCCGCCGCTCCGCGTCGACGTCCTCGGCGACGAAGGTGACCGCCGCGCTGGCCACCGGCCGACCGGCGTGGTCGTGGACCGCGGCGGCGACCGAGGCGAAGCCGGGGGTCACCTCGCCGTCCTCGGTCGCGTACCCGGCGCGGCGGACCCCGTTCAGCAACCGGCGCAGCTCGGTCAGCCGCCGGGGGCCGACGCCGTGGCGGTCGACGAAGGCGCCGGCATCGGGGAACAGCGCGCGCACCTGCGCGTGGGGCAGGTCGGTCAGCATGGCCCGCCCGCTGGCGGTCAGGTGCGCGGGGAGGCGCACGCCGACGTCGGTGACCAGCGGCGGCCGGTGAGGGGCACGGTGCTCGACGACGTAGAGGACCTCGCGGCCGTGCAGGACGGCGAGGTGCGCGGACTCACCGATCCCCTCGACCAGCCGCGCCAGCACCGGCCGCGCGAGGCGGGCCAGCGGCTCCTGGCGGGAGTACGCGCTGCCGATCTCGAAGGCGCTCACCCCGAGCCCGTACCGGCGTTCCTCGGGCAGGTGGACGACGAAACCGGCGGCGACCATCTCGGTCAGCAGGTGGTAGGTCGTCGAACGGGGCAGCCCGAGCTCACGGGCGAGCGCCGCCGCCGGCACCGGGCCGGGCGACCGGGCGAGGGCCTGGAGCAGGGCGAGGGTGGCGCGAGCGGCGGGGACGCCGGACCGCGTCCGCGCGTTCGAGTTCCCGACCTGCACGGCCGCAGCCTAGGGAGAAGCGGGCATCGGCGCCCTCACCGCCGTGCGCCCGAGGCCAGCGGGCGGGAGGGCCCGTCCGGGGGCGACTGACGGCAGTGAGCGGTTGTGCTCCAGGGCGGCCTCGACGCCCTAGTCAGCAGCCGGTACCGAGCCGGGGGTCGGCGACGGCAGCCCTGGAGCGAGGAGCACGCGACGGGTGAGCCACACGTCCCCGTCCCCCTCCGGGCACCGGCTCCCGGGCTGGAGCGCCAGGCGCAGTTCGCCGTCGGCCGGTATGGATGCCAGCCAGGTCGCCGTCTCGCCGGGCCCGGCCCCGCAGGCCCAGCCGCCCTCCGCCGTCGTGGTCAGGACTGCGCCGTCGACCCGATAGCTTCCCCGCACAGCGGGTCGACCGGTGAACAGCCCTCCCTGGGGATCCATCACGTACGTCCCATCCGGGTCGAACCGGATCATGTGCACGCTCTCGCCGCTCTTGAAGGAGCCGTACACCTCCTCGAGGAGCCATACGCCCGCCAACTCGTCGGCTGTGAGCGGGGCCGGCGGGGCGCACACCGCCTCGTGGTAGTCCAGGAGCGTCCCGGCGCTCACCGGGAGCGGCAGTTCCCGCTCGGTGACCCCGCTCGACGAGCGCACCCGCACGTGCACGCTCCGGACGTCCCGCACCGCCCTGTGGCAGTCCACCGGCGCCGAGAACTCGACCAGCCCCCAACTGCCTGCTCCCACGCTCGCCGTGGTGGAGCGGTCGGGTGCCCAGCCGGCCACCTCGACGAGGGTCACCTCGATGTCGTGTTCACCGGGGTTGAAGATCCGCAGCACGAACGCCGGGGTCTCCGTGGGGGCCTCCTCGACGGGACCGACGGCGACCGGCGCCGCCGAGTCCCCGCCCGCGGGTCCACCTCCCGAGAGGATGTCGCCGCCACCACCGACGACCAGGCCGACGAGCAGACCGCCGACCGCCGGCACGGCTACCCCGAGCCAGCTCCTGGTGGTCGGTCCGGGCAGATCGGCGGGCCGGCCACGGGCGTCGTTGCGGTTCACGGGGATGCCCGACACGCACCCTAGGCGGATCCGGCGGACTGCCGCTCCGTCGCCCCGTGCATCACCTCTGCAGTGAATCCGTCGATCAGCTCGGCGAGTTGCCGCGGCCGCTCGATGGGGATCTCGTGCCCGCAGTCGAGGATCTCCAGCCGCGCGCCGCGCAGGGGGGCTGCGACGGCCTCCGCGAGTGCGTCCGGGGGGAAGATCTGGTCGTCGCGGCCTCCGACCACGATCGTCGGGACCGTCAGGTCGGCCAGCCGATCCGTGAAGGTGGTCGACGTGACCAGTTCCATGGTTCCCTGCAGGGCCGCGCGCGGCACTCGGGCGGCGTCCTGACCGCACCGCTCGAGCAGCTCGGCCGACACCGGCTGCGTGGCGTACTGCGCCACGATCGCCGCCATCCGTCCGGCATCTCCTTCGCGCCCGTACCAGTCGGCGAGCAGCTCCGGCGGCAGGGGGAGCACGCCGGCCGGGCAGCCGGCCACGAGGACCTGACCGAGCACGCGAGCGGGGTGGGCGCACGAGACGTACTGCGCGAACTTGCCGGACATGCTGAACCCCACCACGACGAAGCGGTCCGAACCCGCGCCGTCCGCCACGGCGATCAGGTCGTCGGCCAGCTGCTCGAGGGTGTACCCGGCGTCGGTCCGGTCAGAGGCGCCGTGCCCTCGCATGTCGAACCTGATGGCTCGGAGACGGGAGGCATCCAGGTGCGCGATGGTGCTGTCGAAGTACGCGCCGGATCCGGCCCAGCCGTGCATGAAGAGCACGTCCGCGGGGCCCTGGCCGCTGACGTGGTAGGAGATCTCGGTCCCGTCGGTGGAACGAACGCTCGGCATGGCCCTCGTCCTCTCTGCTGCAGGTGCGGTGAGCTTCACCGGGTCCGGTCGACGCGCGGTAGAGCGGCGGTATATCCGGGCCTCGGTCGAGGCCTCCGGTCACGGCCAGGCCGAGGACCGCGATCGGTGCGAGCGGGTCTGGTCGTGGGGCCGGTGGGCTGGTATGCACCGCAGGGAGATGGAGTTCGGCGTCCTGGGCCCGCTCGAGGTGCGCGACAGGGGCAACGTGGTCGTTGTTCCCGCCGCCAAGCAGCGTGCGGTCCTGGCGAGCCTGCTGTTGCGCCCTGGTGAGCCGGTTCCTGTCGACCGGTTGATCGAACAGCTGTGGGGCGAGCGGCCGCCTCCGAGTGCGCGCAAGGTGCTGCAGACGTACGTGTGCAGGCTGCGTCGCGTGATCGGCGAGGAGAACCTGGTCACTCGTCCACGTTGCTACGAGCTGCGGGTGGAGCCCGGGCGACTGGACTTGGAGGTCTTCACCCGGCTGGTGGCCGAGGCCCGCGGCGCAGAGCCGCGCGACGCGGCTCGCTTGTTGAGCCGGGCCCTGTCCCTGTGGCGCGGACCCCCGCTGGAGGACCTGGGCGCCACGCCCTCGGGTCAGGCCGAGATCGCTCGGCTGGAGGAGCTCCGCCTGGCCGCCCTGGAAGCGCGGATCGACGCGGACCTCGCGGCGGGCCGGTCGGCGGAGCTGATCGGCGAACTCAGGACGCTCGTCGCCGCGCATCCGCTGCGCGAGCACCTGCGTGCGCAGCTGGTGCTGGCGCTCTACCGATCCGGCCGGCAGGCCGAGGCCCTCGCCGTGCTCCGGAACGCACGGCGTGACCTGGTCGAGGAACTCGGCATCGAGCCCGGCTCCGAACTGCAAGACCTCGAGCGCGCCACCCTCCGCCAGGACCCCGCCCTGCGCGTGTCGGCCGAGCCCGACAACGTGCTCGGTCCAGCTCCTCCTCCGCCTCAGGTCGGCCTCACGGCCGGGGGTGCGACGCCTTTCGTGGGGCGACGTCACGAACTCGCGGTCGTCCAGGCCATGCTGCGCCAGCCGGATGTCCGGATGCTCACCCTCACCGGCCCCGGAGGCGCGGGCAAGACCCGGCTGGCGGTCGAGGCGGCCACGCGGATGGCCGCAGCGTTCGGGGACGACCTCGTGGTCGTCGACCTGGCGACGACCCGCGATCCTCGACTGGTGATGGCCGCGGTCGCCGAGGCCTTGGGCCTCCGACAGACAGCCCCCAGCCGCGCGGCGGCCGTCGTCGCCGAGCGCCTCCGGCAGCGGCGGATGCTGCTCGTGCTCGACAACGTCGAGCAGGTGCTCGACGCGGCTCCCTGCTTCGCGGACCTCCTCGCGGCTGCGCCGGCCGTCAAGATGCTGGTCACGAGCCGGAAGCGGCTGGCGATCCGCGACGAGCACGTCTTCGCCGTCCCGTGCCTCGCGCTCCCGGTGGCCGGTGCAGGGCTGCCGGCACTCGCAGGATCAGAAGCCGTCACGCTCTTCGTCGAGCGGGCCAGCACCGCCCGGCCGGGATTCGCGCTCACCCAGGCCAACGCCGCCTCGGTCGCAGAGCTGTGCGTCCGCCTCGACGGACTGCCGCTGGCACTGGAACTGGCAGCGGCACGGACCCCGCTGCTCTCGCCCCGGGCCATCGTCGCCCGCCTGGGACGGCGGCTCGACCTGCTGCGGACCGGCGAGAGGGACGCACCCGAGCGCCACCGGACCTTGCGGGCGGCCATCCAGTGGAGCTACGACCTGCTCCAGCCGGGGGTGCAGCGGCTGTTCACGGCCATGGGGGTCTTCGTCGGCGGATTCACGATCGACTCGCTGCAGGAGGTGGCCGGCGCGGATGACCTCGACGTGGTGGAGGCCGTCGACGAGCTGGTGGCGGCGAACCTGCTGCGACCGACCGACGTCGTGGGAGACGAGCCACGGTTCGACATGCTCGAGACGATCCGCGAGTACGCGGTCGATCTGCTCGCGCACAGCGACCGAGCCCAGGACCTGGCCGAACGCCACGCGCGTCGTTACCTCCGGCTCGCCGAGCGAGCGGAGCGTGCGCTGCGCGGTCCGGACCAGGTGCGGTGGCTGGAGATCCTCGACGCCGAGCACGACAACCTGCGCGCGGCGCTGTCCCACGGAAGCGACCGGGCCGACCCCGACGTCGGTCTGCGAACGGCGGCGGCGCTCTGGAGGTTCTGGCAGGTGCGCGGCCACGTGCACGAGGGCCGCCTGGAGCTGCAGCGCCTGCTCACCACTACCAACGGCTCCGCCGCGGCGGTGGCCGCAGCGCGGCTCTCCGCGGCACGCTGCGCCTTCATGCAGGGAGACTTCGAGGCTCTGCAGGGCTTCCTCGCGACCAGCATCCCTGAGCACCGCCGGCTCGGGGACGACTACTCGCTCGGCTTCGCGCTGATGATCCTCGGCGCCGCCACCGGGGCACGGGGGAGGCACGAGCACGGCGCCGCCCTGCTCGAGGAGGCACTCGCCATCTCCCGGCGATCCGGCGACGCCTGGCTGTGGTCCAGCTGCCAGGGCTACCTCGGGATCGTCCTGTCCGCAGGCGGCGACCTGACCGCGGGCCGGCTCGCCCTCGAGGACGGCCTGCGGGAAGCCCGCCACCTGCGGGACGACCGCTGCATCGGGTGGATGCTCATCGGTCTCGGCCGCATCGCCATGGCCGGCGGCGACCGGACGCAGGCGCGCGAACGGCTCGTCGAGGCGAGAGCGGTCCAGGAGCGGCTCGGCGACGTCTGGGGCATCACCACCTCCCTCCACGAGCTGGCGGCGCTCGCCCTCGACGAGGGTGATCAGCAGGCCGCGCGCCGCCTCCTCGCGGAGAGCCTCCCGCTCGCCCTCACCGTGCACGACGGGCCGGCGATCGCCGCCGCGATCGAGCTGACGGCTCGCATGGCCTCCATGCAGTCACAGCTGCGACGAGCCGCACGGCTCCACGGATGTGCCAGCGTTCTCGCCCACGCCCTCAACGACCACCAGCACGACCAGCACCCCCTCGACAGCCAGCTCACCGCCCTCCGGGACGCGCTCGGCGCAGAGCAGTTCACCGAGTGCTGGACGCTCGGACGTGCCATGACGCTGGACGAGGCGGTCGCCTGTGCATTGGACGAAGCCGGCGATCCGACCGCCGGAACGTGAGTCCGCACTTCCCTGCACCACCCCGTCGGTGTCGACTTCTTCGTCCCGGTCCTCATCGTCCGCCGCACCGGGGACGGGACGACTTGTCCTGCGCGCCGGCCTCGCAGCCGGGCGACCTCGACCGGCTGCGGGCGGTCGCCTCCGGCGCCGATCCCTCCGACCGCGGCCGGCGGTGGTGCAGAGCTGCGGGGCAGGTCAGCTTCCCCGCGCACCGCAGGCTCTGTGCCGCGCGACCAGCAATGCCACATCCACGGCTTGCCACACCGCCGGTGACGGGCCGACCGGTCGGGTCGGCCGCCCGTCCGCCGGCGACTGCTCCCCCGCGTCCCTGACGGGACCGCCGGCGTGCTTCCCCGTGCCCCGGACCGGGATGATCCGGGCAGCCCCGTGTCATCCGACCGCACGAAGGGACGAGTTGTGACCGCCGTTGACGCCGTTCTCGACGAAGCCGGAGTGACGAACAGCCACGTCCGGGACCACGTGCGGTACTGGGCGGGCGTGACCGGCCCGGCACGGGTCGAGGTGGTCAACTCCTCCGACGACGCCCGGTTGCTGCAGGAGGCGCTCGACGCCGGCGAGATCCTGCCGGCCGGGGACGGGCGCTACTACTCGCGCAGCTACGCCAAGGACACGGCCCGGTCCGAGGAGCGCACCGTCGTCGCCACCCACGACCCCGCCGACGCCGGTGTCTACAACAACTGGCGTCCCGCGGGGGAGATGCGGCCCCTTCTCGAGCAGCGGATGCGGGGTGCGTCGACCGGCAAGACCATGTACGTCGTCCCGTACCTGATGGCGCCGCCCGGCTCCCCGCTCGAGGCCTACGCGGCCGGTGTCGAGCTCACCGACTGCCGCACCGTGGTCCTGCACATGATCCGCATGGCCCGGGTGGGCGTGGAGCACGTGAACCACCTCGCCGACCCCGGCAGCTTCGTCCGCGGGGTCCACGTGACCGGTGACCTGGAGACGCTGGGCCAGGGGACGCCGGACGACCAGCGGTACTTCGTCACGGTCGCCGACGAGCGCACGATCCTGCACTACGGCTCCTCCTACGGCGGCAACGCGTTGCTGGGCAAGATCGCGCACGGCCTGCGCCAGGCCGCCTACGACGGCTGGAAGTCGGGGCAGTTCCTGGCCGAGCAGTTCATGCTGCTGGGGATCACCGACAGGGAGACCGGGCGGAGGTACCACGTCTGCGGCGGTTTCCCGAGCGCGTCCGGCAAGACGAACCTGGCCATGATGCTGGCCCCCGACGCGCTCGGGGACCGCTACCACGTCGAGTTCTACGGCGACGACATCGCCTGGTTGCGGGTCGACCCCGACGACGGGCGGGTCTACGCGATCAACCCGGAGTTCGGGGTGTTCGGCGTCGCCAAGGACACCAACGAGACGACCAACCCGACGGCACTGGCCGCGATCGGGCCCGGTACCGGCACGATCTTCACCAACGTCGCCCACAACGAGCACACGGGCGAGGTGTGGTGGGAGGGGCGGACGCCGGAGCCACCCGTCGACACCGCGGGCTGGCGCGACTGGACCGGTCGGCTGATCGACGAGCGTCCGGCGGGCGACCGGGATGCTCCCTGGGCGCACCCGAACAGCCGCTTCACCACCACGCTCGCGAACGTGCCGAACATCGCCGCGGACTTCGACACCCCGCGCGGCGTCCCGGTCGATGCCATCATCTTCGGCGGCCGCACCCGGGACCGTGAACCGCTCGTCCGGGCCATTCCCGACCTGGCGGAGGGCGTCTACGACGGCCTGACGCTCGGTGCCGAGGCGACGTTCGCCGCCGAGGGGGTCGAAGGGCAGCTGCGCTACGACCCGATGTCGATGCGCCCGTTCATGAGCTATCCCGAAGGCGCCTACGCCGCCCACTGGCTCGACGTCCTCGGCCGGGCCACCGACCAACCGGTCTTCGCGCACGTCAACTGGTTCCAGCGGGATCCGGACGACGGCCGCTTCCTCTGGCCCGGGTACCGCGAGAACCTGCGGGCCCTGCTGTGGCTGGTGCAGCTCAGGAACGGCGAGGTCACCGGTGTCCGGACGCCGGTCGGGATCATCCCCACCAGGGAGGAGCTGGACCTGACCGGCCTGGAGGTGCGCCCCGAGGACCTCGACCGGCTCCTCACGATCGACGTCCCGCGATGGCGGCAGGAGATGACCCACCGGGAGCAGCACCTGGCCCAGTTCGACGGCCTGCCCGAGGCGATCTGGGAGGCGCACCGCCGGGTCACCGCCGCCCTCGACACCGAGGACGTCCGACCACCGACGGGGGCGTAGCCGCCACCGAGCACGGGTCTGCCGTTGCCGGTGACCGGCAGGGACGGGGCCTCCGCGTGACTCATGACTACCCGGGGTCCCGGCGCCCCGGGGCGCGGGGGGTGGAGCGCCGCCGAGACCGCGGAGCCCGACCGGCTCCGCTTCGGGCCGAGGCGCTCGGGCTCCTGCTCGCAGTCCTCGAGACCCCGGTCAGCGGCCTGGGGCGCGCCACCGCCGGGGCGGTGGGCTGGCTGCTCCGGCGCTACCGGCCGCTTCCTGCCGCTCACGAGCGGCGGAGCCAGTAGTCCAGTTCCAGGGCGAGTTCCAGCTCGAGCGGGTGCTCGAGGACGCCGTTCGGGAGGAGCACCGAGGCGCGTTCCACCCGGGAGATCACGGTGTAGCGGTGCGTGTGGAGCTCGCGGGCGGTGCGGGCGGGACTGCGCTGGAACCGGTGGTAGAGGCGCATGGTGTCGCGGAGCTCGAGGGAGCCTCGCGGAGGGCACCGAGGGTCCGGTCGACGAAGGCCTCGGCCGCGTCGCGAGCCGCAGCGTTCGGTCAGTTGCCGGCGTCGCGACACGCCCGCAGCACCCTTCCGGGCCGCGGTGCTGGGGTGCCGGAGGTGCTGGTGCGGACGCAACTCGTGGTCGGTGCGTCGGCCGTGCCGGCTGCGTGTCAGGTAGGCGCCGTCTTCCGGGTCACGCAGGATCGACAAGGCCGCCGGCTGGGTGATGCCGACCCGCGCCGACTACCGGGGAGCGACGTTCCGCGACGGTGGACTCCTCCAGGCCCGCGGGAGAGATGCCTGCAGCCGACCGGCGCGGGACACCGCCCTGCCCTCGTTCAGCAGGCTGGTGGTGGCCGTTCGACGCTCGTGCGACTGGCGTCTCGTGTACCCGCGAGGAACAACGCGGCGCCGGACAGGAGGTGCAAGGCGACCGTTGCCCTCGCCGCCGATGACCGGGGTCGCAGTCCCCAGGACGCAGGCTCGACGAGCGTTCCCACGAGGACGATGGCGCCGAGGATGGCGCACGTCCGGCCGGGCCACCTGAGGCCGGGCTCGGCCCGCATCGCCGCGGCCCCGGCGATGACCGGCATCGGCCAGGGCGCGGCAACGCCGGACCCGAGGCCCAGGGCCAGGTGGACCGGGACGCGGCCGGGGAACCGGAGGCCGAGCGGTTCGTCGGGGAGGTGCTGGTGGCGCATCGAGACGGTCGTGGTGAAGGCCGTCGTCGCCGTGAACAGCGTCGCCGCCCCGAGCATCGCCCGATCCGCCATGACGCCTCCTGTTCCGCGGCGGCCTTGGTGATCAGCAAGTGAAGCCGTCGTCCGCGGCCGGGGCAAGGAGATCCCTGGTCAGCGGCGACGCCCGCCGTCGCAGCGCCCGCTCCTGACACGGGCAGACCCGTGGTGCTGCCCGGGTCGCCGCGCCACACTGCTCCCGCCGTCCCTCGTCGAGGAGCCCGCCATGACCGCCGCTTCCGACCTGCCTGAGCCCTCCGCGCTGTCGGCCGCGGAGCCGCCCGCTCACCTGACCGAACTCGCTCGGCGTGCACTGGTGTGCGAGTACGCCACCCTCACCCGGGACGGGCGGCCGGTGACCTGGCCGGTCACGCCGTACCCCGGCGAGGACGGCGCCACGGTCGACGTCTCCACCGGGCTGACGTACCCGGCCAAGGCCGAGCGCGCCCGCCGCAACCCGCGGGTGGCCCTGCTCTTCTCCTCGGCCGGCGAAGCGGAACTGTCCGGCGCGCCGACGGTGCTGGTGCAGGGCCTGGCCACGGTCCGCGACGGCGATCTGCAGGCGAACACCGACCGCTACCTGCGGGAGAGCCGGGCCAAGCTGCCCCAGGCGTACAAGGGGATGCCGGCGTTCTTGCTCCGCCGACTCGACTGGTACCTGGCGCGCATCTGGGTGCAGGTCACGCCGCTGCGGGTCCTGACCTGGCCCGGCGGCCGCTTGGACCGAGAACCGGAGCACTGGAAGGCCCCCGCGGCCACCGCAGCACCGCCGTCGGACCCGGCACCTGCTGGCCCCGCCCTCCCGTCACGTTCGGAGCCGCCGGGCGACTGGCGTCCCTTCGCGGACCGGATCGAGCGACTGGGTGTTCCGGTGCTCACTGTGGTGGACCCGGACGGGTGGCCGCTGCCCGTGCGCTGCCGGAGCAGCGAACGCACCCCGGAGGGCTACTTGCTGGAGCCGCCCACCGGGGTTCGCCTCGGCGGCGGTCCGGCGTGCCTGACGGCCCACCGGCACGAGCCCGACATGAGTCAGCAGGAGAACGTGGTCCTGGTCGGCACCGCGGAGCCTGCCCACGACGGGCGGACGCGGATGCGGATCGAGCGGGCGCTCACCGACTGGAGTCTGACCGGTTCTCGTCTGGGGCGGACGTTGGGCTTCCTGGCCAAGGGCAAGACGCTGCGGCCGCGGCTGCAGCGCGAGGCCGCCCGGCGGGGCCAGCCGGCTCCCAGAGTCCGCCTGTGAAGGGCCTGGCCCCGTGACATCAGCGGCGTCGCCGCCGCTCTGGTCCGCCGCCCGGCCCGCCCACGGCAGCCGGCAGATGCGACCCCCACGGCCGCTGGCCGGACAGCGTCCACCCGAGGGAGCGATCGGTGGCCGTCCAGGGGCATGACAGACCCGCTCTGTGCATACGAGGGCCCGTCAACCGGGAGCGCGGCGGGTCCTAGAAGTCCTCACCTGCCGGAGAACGCTGTACCCATGGCGTCAGCGGTGGGTTGCGGCGATCGCCGCCCGGTTCCGGCCGGCGCGCTTGGCCCGGTACAGCGCGGCGTCGGCGGCGGCATAGAGGCCGTCGGGCGCGGCGTGGCTCGGAGTGTGGGCGACGCCGATGCTGACCGACAGCGCCAGCAGGGTGCCGTCCGGGAGCAGCAGCGGCGTCGCGCGGACGGCGTCGACGAGCTGCTCGCCGCGGCCGGCGGCGGCCTCGGCCGAGCAGCCGGGGAGCAGCACGGCCAGCTCGTCGCCGCCGAGGCGGCTGATGACCGCGTCACCGGCGCGCACCTGCGTGGTCAGGACGGCGGCCAGGTGGACCAGCACGTCGTCGCCGACCGGGTGGCCGTGGCTGTCGTTGACGTGCTTGAACTTGTCGACGTCGACCAGCAGCAGCGCGCTGCCCTCCACCCGGGGCGCGGTGACCAGGGTGTGCTCGAGCGCCTCGTGCAGCACGCGCCGGGTCACCAGCCCGGTGAGCGGGTCGACCGTGGCCTGCTCCCGCAGGGCGGCGATCAGCCGGTCCTGCCGGTTCATCGCCTGCACCAGCACCACGGCCACGACGACGAGCACCGGCGCGACGTAGAGCCAGTGGATGAGCGCCAGCGTCACCGGTTCCAGCAGCAGCAGGGTGAGCGCGTCGACGACGGCGGCGAATCCGGTGACCCCCGCCGCCACCGGGGCACGCATCTGCGAGGCGGCCCACACGACCGGGAACGTCAGCAGCGCATGCGCCATCAGGGCCTGCCCCGGGAACATCAGCATGAAGTGCGCGACGGCCAGCACGCCGACGGCTGACAGGACCGGCCACATCCCGCACCGGGTCAGCCGCCCGCGGGCCAGCCAGCTGACGGCGCCGAACACGACCAGCGCGACGACCTGCGCCCAGGCCTGCACGACCACCGCCTCGGACGCCTCCGTCGGGTCCAGCGCCAGGTACGCCACCAACAGCGCGGCGCTGGCCCCGAACAACACCGCGCTGGCCAGCGCGGCAGCTCGCTCGTGCCGCGGCCGCAGATCCCGCCTGGACATCACGCGTTGGCCATCGGCACGTCCCGGCACTGCGGACAGCCGCCAGTCACCCCGTCGGGGGACGGGCGAGCTCCAGGACCTGCGGCGGGGTTGCGCTCCCCGCTGCCACAACGGCGGATCCGAGGATCCAAGAGAGGCACGGCGTGCGTCGACCACGGAAGACGCTGCTCAGGCGACCCACCCCTTCCGAGCCGGCCATGCGGGTCGGGTTCCCGTCACCCGCTCCACTGCGAGGGACGGGGTCGGGGCGCGCCCCACGGCGGTGACGACGCCCGCTGCTCAGGCACCCGCTCTCTCGACGCCGGGGCGGGCCGTTGACGGAACGCCGGGGACGGGCCTCTGCCGTTCGAGGATCTCCGTCACGGCGCGCAGGATCTGCTCGGTCTGCTCCTCCTGGTGCTGGACCGTTCGCCACCGGTCGTCGGCCAGCACCTCGTTCTTCTCGTCGCTGCGGTTCTGGCTGATCATCACGAACGTGGTGAGGAAGATCGCTTCGAGCGAGACGATCATCGTGAGCAAGCCGTAGGGGTACTCCTCGACGCCGAGGACGATCCAGCCGGAGAACCAGAGGACGTGGATGTACACGAACCGCATCGACCCGGCGAACGCGGTGACGGCATCGGCGACCCGGTCCTCCAGGTCGTGCCTGCGCTGCGCGGTGTAGGCCCGCAGGGCCGGGTCGAGCGGCTTGGGCCGCTGGCGGGCGCTCACGGCCTGCTCCCCGACCGGCCGGACGCCGCCAACCGGAGCTCGCGCAACGCCGCCCGGGCCCGGACGTCCCGGGCCGCCGGGGACAGCCCCAGGGCTCCCTCGGGGAGGCGGATGCGCAGCGCGCCAGGCCGGACGGCGAACCTCAGGGGTGGCGCCATCCGGAGGGCCTCGCCGTCGAGTCCGACGTCCACCGGGTCGGCCGAGTCGACCTGGAAGGCCGACGGCTCCCACGCGACGTATCCCGGGTAGCGCTCCGGCCGGCCGGCGGCGGCCGCCGCGAGGAACGCCGTGGCGCCCCGGTCGCCCCGGATGTCCAGCGCGATCACGCCGAGACGGCCGGTGTCCAGGCACGGACGGGTGCTGCGGGAGCCCGCGGTCACGCCGTACGGGTTGTTGGAGACCTGCACGACGTGCGCCCCGGTGTGCCGCTCCCCCGCCGGCCCGGTGAACCGCAGGTCGAACGGCGAGCTGCCCGGCCCCAGCACGCGAGGCAGCGCGTCCAGGGTGGTGTCGACCTTGGCGTCGCGGTACTCGGCCGAGCGGATGATCTCGGCGTAGAGGCCCAGCGACACGTTGTTGACGAACACCCTGCCGTTGATCTCACCCAGGTCCACCGCGCGTTCCACGGCCGGGCCGAACGCGTCGAGCGCGCCGATCACGTCGTCCCGGTCGAGGCCGAGGTCGAGGGCCAGGTGGTTCCGGGTGCCGGCGGGGACGACGACCATCGCCACGCCGTGCCGGGCCGCCACGCCGGCGACAAGCCCCTGCGAGCCGTCGCCGCCGGCCATGCCGATCACGTCGGCACCCCGGGCGACCGCCGCCTCCGCCAGCGCGACCAGGTCGTCCCCTGGTCCCAGCACGACCGGCTCGATGCCGCGCGCGCGGCACTCTGCCGCGAGGCCGAAGCGCTCCGCCTTACCGCCTCCACTGCGCGGGTTGAGGATGAGGACGGCGTGGCGCGCGGTCGGGACGGCGGTTCCGGGCGTCGGCGCACGCCGCAGAGCACGGGCCTCGCGTCGGGCGGCGAACGCCACCACGCCGAGGGCCAGCGCGACGGCGGCCACGCGGACGAGCACCGACGCCAGGTCCGCGCCGCCGAAGGAGACCAGCACCAGACCCACGGCCCCCGCGACCACCAGCACGGCGGCGACCAGCCGGCGCCAGCCCGCACGGGTCACGGCGAACCAGGCGCCGAGCACGATCACCGCCAGCAACGCCAACTCCAGCGGCAGCCGCCGGACGTCGCCGACGATCGCGAGCAGCACGACCACCGACGCCGCGCCGATGACCAGGAGGGCACCGGTGGCGGTCAGGCGCCGCCACGCGCCGACCAGGGCGGTCACGACGGCACCCGCCCCGAACCGAGGGAGAGCCGGGGAACCGCGTGCACCCGCCACAGTCCCCAGCCGACGGCCTCGCCGACGGTGGCGCCGACCACCGCTCCCGTGACGACGTCGCCGGGATAGTGCACCCCCGTGTGGACGCGGGAGTAGCCGACGGCGGACGCGAGCATGCGCAGGGGGAACGCCGCCGCGGGCAGGGTCTGCCCGACGGCGTTCGCGAAGGCGAAGCCCGACGCGGCGTGCCCCGACGGCCACGACCGCGAACCCGGCATCCGCACCCGGCGGTCGGCGGGCACCCGGGCGGACTCGCGATCGGGCCGGCCGCGGCGGGCGACCGCCTTGAGGATGCCGTTCACCACGGCGGAGTCGACCGCGATCGCCAGCAACCCCGCACCCGCCGCGCGCCGGCCGGCCCGGCCGCCGAGGGTGGCCATCGCGGCCGCGACGGCCAGCCACAGCCGGGACCGGTCGGCGGCGTCCGACAACCGGCGAACCGGGCCGTCCAGCGTCGGGGTCGGAGTTGCCGCGACGGCGCGGTAGACCGCCAGGTCGACATCGCCGAGCTGCCGCAGCGCGGTCGCCGCGGGCGCCGTCCATCTCGTCTCCGGCCGGGTGTCGAGCCGGCTGGCCCACCGCTGCCCGACAGGCGCGGTCGTCCCCTCCGCCGGTGCTGTCCTCGTGTCCATCGCGACCGCCTTCCGTCGTTCCGCTCTGCTGGGTTGTCGTCGGCCGCGCGGTCAGCGTGGCCGGACGGCGATGTCCCCGCTGCTCGTGGTCACCGTCACCGAACGCGGCGAACCGGGATCGGTGGCGACGTCGATGCGCTCGTCGCCGGAGCTGGTGCTCGCCTGCACCCGGTACGGGCTTCCGGTCTGTGGCAGCTCGAGCGTCACGTTCCCGCTGCTGGCCGACACGGTGACGTCGGTCGGTGCGGTGGCGAAGGCCAGCTCGACGCTGCCCGTCGACACATCTGCGGTGACCTGCTCGCTCTGCAGCCCGGACGCGCTGACGTCGCCGGTGCTGGCCCGGATCTCCAGCGCCGCGTCGACGTCGACGAGGGTGGTGCGGCCGGTGGACACGGTAGTCCGCAGCGACCGTGCCTCGATCTCGCGGACGTCGAGGTCGCCTGTGCTGGCCGCCAGCTCGACCTCGTGGCCGGCCGGGACGGCGATGTCGTACCGGACCTCGCACCTGCCCCCGAGGAAACCCGGGCACGATGCCTCGATCACCGCGTGGGAGCCGTCCGTGCGCTCCTCGATCCGCGGGTCCCGCCACCCGGAAAGAACGGTCCGCTGGACCTCGATCTCCGCACCGTCGGTCGGGGTGAGCCGCACCGAACCGGTGCCGACCTCGACGGTCAACCGGGTCGTTCCGGGACCCATCGTGAACGAGCGCTGCTCGCTCGACGTGGGCCCGAACCGGGCGAACAGCCACAGCACGAGCAGCGCCAGCACGGCGACGGTCACCAGGAGGCGGACATCCCGCCGGCGGGTGGGGCGCCGGGTGCGGGATCGGGTGGTCGGTCGGTCGGTCGTGGTGGTCATGGTGCTCACCTCGTCGGGCATCCGGGACGGCGACACCGCCGACCCTGGACGCCGGTGTTCGCGCTGGAATCCGGGAGGTCCCTAGTTCCGCGCCAGCCGAGCCAGCTCCGCCCGGCCGCCGACGCCGAGCTTCGTGAAGACCTTGTGCAGGTGGTACTCCACGGTCTTCCGGGACAGGAACAGCTGCGTGGCGATCTCTGGGTTCGACGCACCGCCCGCGGCCAGCCGGGTGATCTGCAGCTCCTGCGGGGTGAGCCGGTCCCACTCCGTGGGCTGCCGCCGACCGAAGGTCTCCCCCGTGGCCCGCAACTCGACGCGCGCTCGGTCCGCCCACGGCACCGCGCCCGCCCGGTCGAAGGCTTCCGCCGCGGCCCGCAGCGCCAGCCGTGCGTCCACCCGGCGGCGCTGCCGTCGGAGCGACTCGCCGTAGGCCAGCCGGGTCCGCGCCTCGTCGAGCGGCCGGGCGACCGCCACGTGCTGTTCCAGCGCTTCCTCGTAGGAGCCCAGGTCCCCTCCGGAGAGCTGTGCGGCACCCCTGCGGGCGAGCGCGATCCCCCAGGGCGTCCCGGCCCGCCGGGCCCAGTCCCCGAACCGCTGCAGCGCCGCGCGTGCGTCCTCGGGGCGGCCGGCCCGCGCCGCGGCCTCGACCACGTCGGGGGTGGCCCAGAGCGCCACCGCCGGATGGCTCGACCCCCGCCCGGCCACCACGGGTGCCAGCCTCGCGAGCGCCTGGTCCGGCCGGCCGAGACCGAGGTCGAGCAGTCCGAGCGCCCACGCCGCCCCGGCCCGGACGGCGCCCAGCCGACGCGCCTCGGCCTGCTCCGCGGCGCCTCCGGCGTGACGCCGGCAGGACTCCTCGTCGCCACGCCAAGCGGCGACCAGGGCCAGGACGACGTCGCCGGTGGCCGACTGCTGGCCGAGCTCGCGGGCGAGCCGCTCCCCCTCCTGGCACTTCTCCTCGGCGTCGGCGAGCAGTCCCGACTGGGCGTAGGAGAAGGCCAGCCGGTTGAGGGTCGTGGCCAGCAGCCCGATGCCTCCCGTGCGGCGGAGGATCGCCTCGGCCCTGAGGTAGCACCGCCGTGCGGCCACCTCGTCGCCGAGGAGCAGCGCCGCCTGACCCGCTCGCAGCAACGCCAGGGGCTCCTCGGCCCGTCGGGCGGAACCCAGGACCCTGCGCAGCCGGGTCGCACCGTCGGCCCAGTTCCCTGCGCTGAGTTCGGCCACCCCGGTCAGCATGTCGACGACCGGCCCGTCGACCCCGGCGTCCCCGGGCACCAGCTGCCGGACCAGGCGCCCGAGCTCGACGGCCCGCTCGCCGCCGGCGAGCGAGGCGGCCTCGCCGGCGAGCGCGAGCCCCGCCACCGCGGTGGACCGGTCCGGAGCGTCCAGGGCCGCGGTGACGAGCAGCGGATAGGCGGTCTCCGGCGACCCCCCGCTCAGCTCGATGAGACCGCGCAGGCCGTTCAGGGCCGCGCGCTGCTCCGGCGCCTGGAGCAGGGGTTCCGCCTCGTCCAGCAGCTGCGCGGCGCGGGCCGGGTGACCGGCGGCCCAGCTGGCCTCGGCCGCCGCCACCAGCCGGCGGCCCCGGCGCTCCGAGGGCGCGGTGAGCGCCGCGGACCGGGACAGGGCAGCCGCGGCGGACGCGGGGCCGGACCGGGTGCGCGCTCGGTCGGCCGAGGCCTCCAGGAGATCGGCTACGGCGTCGTCCGGGGGCACCGCTCCGGCCGCGAGGTGCCATGTACGGCGGTCGACGTCCTCGGCGCCGTCGAGGACCGCCGCCAGGCCGTGGTGCGCCGCCCGTCGGTCGGCGAAGCCGGCGTCCTGGTACACCGCCGATCGCGCCAACGGATGACGGAACTCCACCCGGCCGCCGGCGATCCGCACGAGGCCGTCGGCCTCCGCGGGGCCCAGCGCGGCCAGGTCGAGGCCCTCCGCCGCCGCCGCACGGCCGATGACACCCAGCCGCCCGGTGTCGTCGGCGGCCGTGAGGACCAAGAGCCGGCGGGTGGGTTCCGGCAGCCGCGCTGCCAGCGCCGCGAACACCCGCTCGACGCCGGCCCCGACGGGAAGCGGATCGGGCAGCGGCTCCAGCCCGGCCAGCTGCGCCGCGGTCAGCACCCCGGGCAGCTCGACGAGGGCCAGCGGATTCCCGCCGGTTCCTGCGACCAGCTGCCGGCGGACGTCCACGGCCGCCGTCGGTGCCCGCTGGGCGACCAGCGCCGCCGCGGCCTCCGGGTCCAGGCCGCCGAGCACGAGTTCCGGCAGTCCCGCGGCGGCGAACGCGTCCCCGCCCGCTGATCGGGTGGCCACGACCAGCACGGCACCTTCGGCCTCGAGCCGCCGAGCCGCGAAGACCAGCGCCGCCACCGACGCGGCATCCGCCCACTGCGCGTCGTCCACCAGGCAGACCGCCCCGGAGTCCGCAGCGACCTCGGCCAGCAGCGAGAGCACGCCGATCCCGACGAGGAACCGGTCGCTGCCCCGCCCCGGCCCCAGGCCGAGCGCCCCGCGGAGGGCGTCGGCCTGCACCGGGGGCAACCCGTCGAGCCGGTCGACCACCGGGACGAGCAGCTGCTGCAGCACGGCGAACGGCAGCTCGAGCTCGGATTCGACGCCCGCTGCTCGCAGGCAACGGGCGGGCCCCGCTCGCTGCGCCGCCCACGAGAGCAGCGCGGACTTCCCGGCCCCCGGCTCTCCACGGATCACCAGCACCTGGCTGCGCGACGCCCGCGCATCCGCGAGCACGCCGTCGAGGCGGATGCGCTCCGGCCCGCGGCCGAGCAGCACCCGGCCAGGCTAGTCCTGCGGGACTGGGGAGGTCACCGATGCGATCGCCGTTCCGCCCCCGCGAGCCTGGCCATCGGCAACCATCCGACGCCGACGAACGGGAGACTGCCATGTCGAACGACACCCCCGAGGCCCAGCCCGGCGAGCCGAGCGGCATCGCCATCGTCGGAGGTGGCCCCGCCGGGCTGGTGGCGGCGATCGCGCTCGCCCGCCGGGGGATCGCCACAACGGTCCTCGAGCGCGACGCGCACCCCGAGCTGGCCCCGCGGTTCAACCCGGACCGCTCGTACACGATCGACATCACCGGGCACGGACTGCGGGCCCTGCGGCACATCGACGCCATCGGGTACTTCGACGCCCGACTGCTCCCGTTCCGGGGCATCCAGCACGCGGGGCGGGTGGTGGAGGACTGGCCGGGGCCGGGGTGGACCGGCGCGCGCGGCGACATCCTCCGGGCCCTCGCCGCGGTGATCAGCGACCGTCACAAGGACGCCGTCCACGTGGAGTACGGCTGCCGGGTCAGCGAGGTCGACGTGCTGACCGGGGCCGTGTCGTACACGCCGCCGGGCGGGGACCCGGTGACCCGGCAGTTCGACCTGGTCGTGGGCGCGGACGGAGCCGGTTCCGTGGTCCGCACGGCCATGCAGCGGCACGTTCCCGGATTCACCGTGGCACGGAAGTCGCTGCCCAACTACCTCACGATGATCGCGCTCGACCGGCTCGTCGACCAGCTCGACGACACCTACCTCCAGGCCCTGGCGACCCGGCCGTTCTGCGTCGCCGGCGCCATCCCCGGCGACGAGGAGTCCGACGGTCCGCGCTGGTTCTGCGGGATCGGCACCCGCCGGCCGCTCTCGTTCTCCTCAGCCGCGGCGGCCCGCGCCTACCTGCAGCAGCACTGTCCTCGCGTGCTCGACCTCGCCAGTGACTCGGCGGTCACCGCGTTCGCCGACCGGACCTGCTACCACATCGGCCAGAAACTCACGTGCTCCCGGCTGGACGGCGGGCGAGCCGTGCTGCTGGGTGACGCCGCCGGACCCTTCCCACCCATCGGCCAGGGCGTCAACGCCGCCATGGAGGCCGCCGTCGAACTGGACCGGTGCATCGGCACGGCCGGATCCGGCGCCACCGCCCTCGCGGGAGCGGCGCAGCGCTACACCGCTGCGTGGAAGCCGGAGCTGGACGCCGTCTCCTGGATCAGCGAGAGGATGCTGTTCGAGAACCGGCTGCACACCCTGCGGGCCAACGTGACGATGCGTTGGGGCATCAACCCCATCGGGCGCGCCAAGAGCGAAGACGTCCCGTGGTCCCGCGTGCAGGCGGATGCACGTCGCTGGGGGCCGCTGTGGTGGTGACCGCGGACCCGGGCGCCCGCTGTAGCGATCAACAGCGAGCTCCCGGCGGCGGCCGGCGACGACGTCGGACGACCCAGAAGTTCGCGGTTCAGATCACACAGCGCAATGGACGGTTCCGGCACCGCTCGGCCGACGAGGCGCTCACCAGGAGCTTTGCTCCCCTGATTGGACTCGAGCCAACAAGCCCGTCCCTGACGTCGAGCGGTCGGGTGATGGCAGAACCGCATCCCGCACCCGGCGACTTCAGGGCCGAGCCTGGTTAGTCGTCTCTCCGTCCCCGCTGGTGTTCCCGGACCTCGGCCGATGGCGCGAGGAGCGATCGGCCGCCGCACGCTCCGCCATCACGTGACCACTGACGTGACCGACGTGCGTCCCGAGGACACCGATGGCGCCCGCGATCAGCGTGGCGATCGCCTCGTCGGACAGCGATCCGGGTCCCCAGAGCATGAGCACGACCGCGATGCCGACGAGCAGGGCGACTCCGCAGCCGAGGGGGATGATGTGGGACCAGAACGACATGTCGATCCTCGGGCCACGCATGGGGTGCCGCCCTCCCGTCAACCGATGTGGTGCAGCAGCCGCCCCAGTGGGAGTCGACGGCGATCTCACATGGCGCGGCGGGCGAGACGCCGGCAGCTCGAGGCCTGCCGCGAGTCGTCGAACTCCTGCGCGATCTCGGCTGCCAGCGCCTGCCGCCAGGCCTGGGTCGGAGTCTCCGCGCGGTTGGTTCAGGCGTGGTAGGTCGAGCGGGCTGCATTCATCGGCCGGCAAATGACGTGATGTCGTAGGTGTCCTTTCCCACGTGGATGGACCGCAGCGCTCAGCTACCGTGCGTCCGCGTGGCCGGCTGGCTCTCACCGGGGCCCGGCGCGGCCGTTGGCTCGAGCTCAGCTGCAGGCTCCCCGGACGCACTCTGCGATCCGCGACCTGTCGATGCCGTGTTCCTCCAGAAGGCGCGAGACGCCGTCGTCGTCCAACAGGCACAGCAGCAGCCCGCACGTGTCGACGTGCGTCCCCTTCTCGCCGCCGGGTTGGATGACGACCGGCGGCGGGTCGTCACCACGAGCCCACACCGCCAGTGTGCGCAGCTCCTCACGGGTGAACCGCGCGCCGTGCAGATCGGCGCCCTCGGCGCGCGTGAGAATCTGGTAGACGCCGCTCGACGAGGTCGGCACGTCCGCGGCGAAGACGCCCGGTTCCCCGGCCGGCATCGGCACCGTGAACTCCGTTCCATCCGGTGCGGTGACCGTGGCCCGCACGCTGACGGAGTTTCCGAGCGGGATGCCGCTGTCGGTCAGCGTGGCCCGGACGCGCCCGGACGTGCCCGGCAGGCGCGAGTGCTGTGTCACATCCACGCGCATCCGCAGTCCGCTGCGCGCCTGGACGCTGAGCGTGTAGGGAACTCCGTGGACCTCGATGGCGGTCGTGACCAGCCGGAGGATCAGCGCAGCTCGCTCCTTGTCCCCCAAGGTCTCCAGCCGCTCGCGCAGTTCGCGCAACCAGCGCTCGACGTCGGCGCCATCCACGGACAGCACCGCCTCCCAGCTGCCCTCGCCGGTCCGGGAGGCCAGGACATCGGCCGGGATGACACGCAGCACCCGGTAGGCGTCGCCGACCACCTCCTCGGCGCCTGACGCGGAGGTCAGCGTGGTGCCGTCGGGGGCGATGAGTTCCACTCGAATCGTCGGGGCCATGTCGCCGAGCACGAGGACGTCGGCGCGAATGTCGGAGGCCGTCAGCTCGAACCGCTCGACCACCTTGCCACCCACGGGGACGAGCCCGCGGGGGTCTACGACGACGGCGGAATTCGTGGCGCCGGCGAGCACCTGCGCGAAGTACTTCTGCAGCAGTAGCTGATCGTCCGCGCCGGGGTTGCCGGTGAGGAGCAGGTACCCACCCGTGCCGTTCGCGATGTCCGAGAGCGCTCCGGGATTCAGCTGGTCGGCCGTGCCGAGCCCGATGGCGAACACCCTGCTGTTCACCGACGACGCGGCCGCGGCGATGGTCTTGTCCGCGGTCTCGTGCCCGTCGGTGAACACGATCGTCGCCGTGCTGTCGAAGCTCGAGGCAACGGGGGCCAGCTGCGCGGCGGCGGCCTCGAGGCCGTCCCCGATGGCGGTCAGGCCGCCGGGATTGGTCGCCGTGCTGGTGATCGCCGTCATGGCGGCCAGCCGCCCCGCGCCGCCGATCATCGGCCCGGCCGGCGCCACCGGAGTTGCCGGCGCGGCGTCGGTATCGAAGCGGACGACCCCCGCGCCGTCGTCCGCGTCCAGCAGCGTGACGAACAGCGGTGCCGAGTCGTGCAGGACATCCATGCGGTCCTTGGCCGGCAGGCCTGACGGCAGGCTCATGCTGCCCGACCGGTCGAGGACCAGCGACGTCGCGACCGTCGGGTTGGGCACCACAGTCGCCGTGACCGGGACCGTGAACACATCCCCGGTCTCCGCCACGGTCACGGTGAGGTCACCGCTCGCCGACGTACCCGCCGCCCCCGGGGTGAACAGCACCCACACGAACAGGTCGTTGGCCTCGAAGCCGTCCACCTCGGGCGTGCTGACAGCTGCGGCCAGCAGAGTGAACGGACCGGTGACAGTGGCGTTCGCCGTGACTGTCGCGCAGCCGCGCACGCGCAGGCGCAGGGCGCGCGCCGTCGGTAGGAACTCGACGACGTCGAGGAAGCGGAGCGGGTTCCCTGGCGTGGGTGCGATCTGCTCCACGGTCAGCGGCAGCGTGTCGTAGCACGGTGGCCGCACTACCGACGGGTGCCGGCAGTTCTTGACCTCGATCTGCGGTGAGGCGCCGACCCACGGCTCGATGGGCGAGCCGAACTCCACCGTGCCGTTCCACGGCTGCAGAGGCGCGAGGATGCTCTCCGACCCAGTGGTGTTCGACTGGTCGCCGTAGACCTGATCGGGATCGAGCCGCCAGTCCTCCCCAGGCTGCGTCTGCCACATGGCCAGCAGCCGATCGACATTGCTGTGCAGGAGAAACACGAATGGGTCCTCGAACGACCGGTGGGGGTCACCGATCGTGCTCGCGCCGAAGTAGCCGTGTGCGGTGTTGTGCGAGCTCTCCAGCGCCTGCCGGAACTGCGTCCACTGCTGAGCCTGTGGCAGGGCGTCGGCGCTGGCGAGAATGGTGGCGTCCGACGCGACGCCGGGGGCCCCGTTCTGGCAGTTGCGCGTCACCTCGCGGGGCGGGTCCGCGCGGTTGCCCGTCTGGTCGCGGCTGCCCGCCAAGGTGCCACCGTTGTGCACCGTGGCCAGCGGTCCGTCCAACGTGCCGTTGGCGGTCCCGAGCAGCGCCGTGGAAAGCAACGCGACCGTGCCGCCCTGACCGTCGGACGCCGCGCGCGGGTCCTCCGTCCAGTCCCAGTAGTGCAGGGCGACGTCCGGGTTGGACTCCTGCAGCAGGGCCTCGTAGCGGTTGACCAGCTCGCGGTGCCACGGCAGGAACGAGTTGCCGCCGTGGTTGTGCGTGCCTTCGTGGATCTGGTCCTGCTTGTCCCAGTAGGAGACACCGTCCGCATAGCTGCGCAGGTCGGCCTGCAGGACGGCATCGATGTAGGCCTGTCGCTCCGCTACGCTCAAGTGGGCGAAGTTGCGCCGGATGGGCTTGGTCATGGTGGGCTCCTCAGTCGCCTACCGAGAGGAGTGCTCTTCCCGGCCCACATCGCGTCGCAGCTCAGGGCCAAAGACGTCACAAGTCTCCACCGATGACGTCACCGCTTCGTCAACGTGCCGCCACCAGACCGGTTGGGACCGCCCCCGGTACAGGTGACTTCTTGCCGGAAGGCTTCGCCCCCTCGGGCGTCACGCAGTACAAGCACACCTCTAGCTGTCGCCCGTAGGCGGCGTGTCTCTAGGCCGCCCGGCCGACTCCCGCGTCCCCGGAGCCACGCCGACCCAGGAGGCCCGGTGCTCACGCATCGGGAACCGAGACATGTCCGCACCGGTCAAGACGATGATCACCTGCGCGACCTTCTCCCTCACTCCGGGATCGTCTGCAGCAGCTCCGGCTGGTGCGCCCACGCCTTAAATCATCCGGCCCGGATCGTCAGCGGCCGCAGGGGATGTCGACTCGAGTGCAACGCCCGGGACTGAGGGCGGACTGCACCCGTATGACGACAGTTGAGACGCCGCAGGGCCGGCTGCAGCTCTACGCCGACCAGGTCGCTCGGCGCGTGCATGACGCACTGCGCGATCGTCTCGCGGGCGTCTGGCTGCTGGGCTCCGCGGCACTGGGTGACTACGACCCGTGGAGCAGCGACATCGACGTGCAGGCCGTCGCCACCGAACGCCTCACGCTGTCCGAGCGCCGCGAACTGGCCTCTCGGCTGGAGCACGAGGTGCTCCCCACCCCCGCCCGCGGGCTGGAGTTCGTGCTCTACGCCGCCGAGGACCTCCACGCCGCCGGCGGCCCTCGCTTCCAGCTCAACCTGAACACCGGCCCGCGGATGGAGCACCACCTGGTCTACGACGCCGAGCAGGACCCGAGCTTCTGGTTCACGATCGACGTCTCCATCGCCCGCCAGAGCGGGGTCGCGCTGCTCGGACCGCCCGCGGCTGTCGTGTTCGCGGAGCCGCCCCGCAGCCTCGTCGCCACCGCGGTGATCGAGGCTCTCGACTTCTACGCCGGCGCGCCGGACGCCACCGACCAGGCGGTGCTCAGCGCCTGCCGCGCGTGGGGCTGGGCAACCGACGGGGTCTGGCGGTCCAAGGCCGACAGCGCTCGCTGGGCGATGCAACGGCTGACCGACTCCGAGCCGGTCGAGCGGGCACTGCGGCGCCGGCGCGGTGAGCCGGGGCCCCTGCCCACCGAGCAGGACCTGGACCGCGTGCTGACGGCGGCACGGGCGGCGCTCAGCTTGCTCGGCGCGCCCGAGTGAGAGGAGCGAGTCATGGGCTCACCCGACGGGGTCGCCGTCGCCACGGACACGTCCGCGGTCCACTTCGTCGCGGCGGACCGCTCCTTCGTCCACGTGACGGGCGCCCATCCCTTGCTGGGACGTCTCGCCCGCTGCGACGCCCACGAGGGGCCGACGTACCTGCCCAGCCAGGACGCCCTGTACGTCACCACGGTGCCCAGCGGACGGCCGCGCGCGGCGTCGATCAAACGTATCGCGCTGGACGGCGACCGGATGGACCTGGAACCGGACCGGGTCACGGTGGTGCCCGCGGATGCGGTGATGCCCAACGGGATGACCGCATGGCAGGGGCGGCTGCTGGTGTGCGAGCAGGGGGACATGGTCCACCCCGCGCGGTTGTCGCGGCTGGACCCGATCAGCGGGGCCGTGACGACGCTCGTCAACGCAGCCGGATGGGTAGCGCTCAACTCGCCGAACGACGTGGTCGTGGGGCCCGACGGCGGCATCTGGTTCACGGACCCGTCGTACGGACACCTGCAGGGCTTCCGGCCCCCTCCGCTGTTGCCCGACGCCGTCCACCGGTTCGACCCGGCGACCGGGCGGGTGCACACCGTGGCTACCGATCTCGACAAGCCCAATGGCCTGGCGTTCTCACCTGACGGCAGTGCCCTGTATGTCGCCGACAGCGGCGCCGAGCACGAACCGGGCAGCTGGGCCCCCGAACGCCCGCACCACGTCTACGCCTACGACGTCGTCGAAGGCACCGGCCTGGGCTCGCGGCGGGTCGTGGACGTCACCCCGGCGGGCACCCCGGATGGGCTCGCCGTCGACGAGGCCGGCCGGGTGTACGTCTGCTGCCCCGAGGGCGTGCGGGTGCTGACCCCCGACGGGACCCTGCTGGGCCGGATCTCCGTGCCGGGCGCGGTCAACCTCAGCTTCGGCGGTCGCGACCGCGACCGGCTGTTCATCACCGCCGACACGGCCGTCTGGATGGCCGTGCTGAACACGAGAGGAGCGTGACCGGCATGGCCGCGGTCCGCACACGCATGGTCATCGAAGGTGCCGGGGTCGACGTGGTGCTGGCCGCGGCCGAGCGGCACGCGAAGGAGCACCGGTACCGCGTGGTCATCGCGATCGTCGACTCCTCCGGCCGGCTCCTGGCGCTGCGCCGCACGGAGGGCAGCCAGGCGGCCAGCGACCAGGTGGCCATCGACAAGGCGCGGACCGCTGCCATATTCGTGCGGCCCAGCCGCGAGATCGAGCAACAGGTCACCGACGGCCGGCTGGGTGCCCTAGCGCTGCACGGGGCCCGCGCGCTCACCGGCGGCGTGCCGCTGGTGGCCGCCGGCGAAGTGGTCGGCGCGATCGGCACCAGCGGGGAGACCCCCGACGAGGACGAGGCGGTCTCGCTGGCCGGTGCGGCCGCCGAGTTCGCCACGACGACGGTACCGGCGTTCAGCTTCGCCGCCGCCCAGGTGGCCCTGCAGGCCGTCGCGGACGCGGCGACGGCGCGGGGAGCAGCACCCGTGGCCGCGGTGGTCGACGCCGGCGGCGACCTGGTCTCGCTGTGGCGGCCGGATGCGGCGCAGGTCGCCAGCGTCGGCGTTGCCACCGACAAGGCACGCACTGCCGCGATCTTCCGGCGCCCCAGCCGAGACTTCGAGCGGCAGGCCTCCGGTGGCCGCCCCTCGGCGCTGCACCTGGCTGGGGCCGTTCCGCTGCAGGGCGGGATGCCGATCGTGGTCGACGATCACGTGGTCGGCGCGGTCGGGGTCAGCGGCGCCTCCTCGGCCGACGAGGACCAGGAGCTGGCCGAGATCGGCCAGGACGCCGCTGAGCGGGCGGCCTCCGGCGAGGGCGTGCAGGACGCGGTGTTCATCTCCGATCAGGAACTGCAGCAGCGGTTCCACGACGGCGGCCTGCTCGTCGACGCCGGCCGCTACAAGGTCGACGCCGGCCGGCGCACGGCACCGGGCGCGGTGGAGTACCACGCCGGCGTCGTCGACGTCATGCGGGTGGTCCAGGGGCGCGCCAAGGTCATCACCGGCGGCACCCTGCACTCCCCCCGCGAGGTGGCCCCCGGTGAGCTGCGGGCGGACTTCATCGACGGCGGCACTGCCCACGAGCTCGGCGAGGGTGACGTGCTCGTCGTCCCCAGCGGCGTCCCGCACCAGTTCGTCGACGTCTCCGACCCCTTCCTGTACTTCGTCACCAAGGTGGTGGCCTAGCCATGACCACCGCCACCCGGCCCAGGTCGGGGGCCGGGGCGCCGCGCCCGTCGCAGCCGCTCCCCGGTCCGGCCGCCGCGGTCGTCGACCTGCAGACCGAACAGGGGGCCGCCTCGGTCGGCGCCACCTGGCGCTACAGCGACGCGCGGATCGAGGAGATCGACTTCGTCGCCGTGGGCTCCCCGGCGGACCCCCTCGGCCCCGGCGACGTCCCCAACCGGACCTTCGACGTGCTGCCCCACGCCGGCAGCGCCGACTTCGACGATTCCGGCTGGCGCGTGCTCCGCCCGGCCGAGACCCGGCTCCGGCTGGCCGGCGGACGGGTCTGCTTCAACTGGTACCGGGTGGCGGTGACCATCCCTGAGCGCCTCGGCGGCCTCGACCCGACCGGTTGCACCGTCGTCTTCGAGGTGGTCGTCGACGACTATGCCGAGGTCTGGGTCGACGGCCGACTCCCCGTGGCCCTCGGTGACGTCGGCGGACACGTCGTGGCCGGGTTCAACGCACCCAACCGCGTGGTCCTCACCGACGACGCCCGGCCGGGACAGACGTTCCGGATCGCGGTCTTCGGCGCCAATGGCCCGATCTCGGCCTCGCCGCGCAACTACATCTGGCTGCGCACCGCTGTGCTCGACCTCTACCGTCCCGAGCAGGCTCTTGCGACCGAGGCGGTGGATCATGGGGTGACCCCCGGTGTCGCCGGCTTGGACGCGGTGCTGGACCGCGAGGCACCGCTCGAGCGGGTCGCCGGGGGCTTCGAGTTCACCGAGGGCCCGGTGTGGACCGCCGACGGCGCCCTGCTGTTCAGTTCGCCGAACACCAACCACATCTACCGGTGGAGCCCGCGCGGCTCCGTGTCGGTGTTCCGCTCGCACAGCGGCTACAGCGGCCCCGACATCGGCCGCTTCTCCCAGCCGGGGTCCAACGGCCTCACGTTCGACCCGCAGGGGCGGCTGACGGTCTGCGAACACGGCAACCGGCGGGTGCTGCGCGTCGAGCCGCACGGCGACACGACCGTCCTCGCCGACCGCTACCAGGGCCACCGGCTGAACAGCCCCAACGACCTCGTCTACCGGTCGGACGGGACGCTGTTCTTCACCGATCCGCCGTTCGGCCTGCCCGACGCCTACGACGACCCGGCGAAGGAACTGCCTTTCAGCGGCGTGTTCGCGGTCCGCGACGGCGTGGTGCGGCTGCTCACCGACGCGCTGAGCGGCCCCAACGGCATCGCCCTGTCCCCCGACGAGCGGACCCTGTACGTGGGCAACTGGGACCGGGCCGCCACGGTCGTCATGCGCTACGACGTGGCCCGCGACGGCTCCCTGTCGGGCGGACGGGTCTTCGCCGACCTGACCGCCGCGGAAGGCGAGGACTCCATCGACGGCCTCAAGGTCGACCGCGACGGCAACGTCTACGTCTGCGGACCGTCCGGGATCTGGATCCTCACAGCGCAGGGACACCATCGCGGCACGCTGCACCTACCGGAGAGCCCGCACAACCTCGCGTGGGGCGACGCGGACGGCCGCGGCCTCTACATCACCGCACTCACCAGCATCTACCGGATCCGCACCCGGGTGCCGGGCATCCGGCCGGTCGACGAGGAGGACCGATGAGCACAGGACTGGACGTCGGCGCGGTGCTGCCCGACTTCGAACTGCCCGACGACGGCGGGACCAAGCGGCGGCTCTCCGAGCTGCAGGGCGACGACGCCCTGGTGCTGCAGCTCGGCCGCGGCGAGCACTGCCCGCGGGAGCGCCAGCACCACAAGGAGCTGCTCAAGCTGCAGGAGCTGGTCCCGGTGGCGTTCACCAGGCTGGTGACCGTGCTGCCGAACAACCTGCACGACACCAACAAGATGAAGATCGCCACCGGCGCCTGGTGGACCTTCCTGTCCGACGGTGATCTGGAGGTCCAGCGCGCCCTGCGGATCGACGAGTACACCGATCCGCACCATCCGGCCACGGTGCCGCACACCGTCGTGCTCGCCCCGGGCCTGGTCATCGACCGGGTGTACTGCGGCTACTGGTTCTGGGGACGGCCGTCGGCCCACCAGCTGTGGCAGGACCTGCAGGACCTGTTCCGCCGGACCAAGCCGGACTTCGACCCCACCACCGATGAGGCACGGGCGGCCTGGCAGCGGTCCCAGGCCTCCTGACGGCATGCCTCCTCAGGTCGTGGACGCCGGACGGCCCGCCCGGGGCGGGGCCTGAACCAGCGGGGGACGAACACCATGTCAGAGGTCTGGAGCCTCGGCGTGCCGGCCGGTGAGAAGGTGCTGCGCACGGTGCTGGTCTACGCGGCGGTGGCGCTGCTGCTCCGGGTCGCCGGCAAGAGGAACCTCGCGCAGCTCAACACGTTCGATCTCGTCGTCGTGCTGCTGCTGTCCAACGTCGTCCAGAACGCGCTGATCGGCCCGGACAACAGCCTGACCGGGGGGCTGCTGGCCGCGGCCGTCCTCCTGGGCACCAACGCGCTCGTCGTGCGGGCGGTCTCCCGCTCCGACCGGGCAGTCCGCCTGTTCGAGGGTCAGGACGTGCCGCTCGTCAGGGAGGGCCACTTCCTGGACCGGTCGCTGCGCCGCGAAGGGCTGCGCCGGGCCGACGTGGAAGCAGCCCTACGTGCCCAGGGCGCCGACGGGGCCGAGGACGTCGCCGAGGCGAGCCTGAGCCCGGGCGGCAGCATCGTGGTGTGGCTGCGACCGTCACGCATGGGCGCCACCCGGGCCGACGTCCAGGCCCTCCATCGCCGCCTCGACGCCATCCAACAGGCGATCGCGGGCAGCCCTGTCGACGGCAGGGACCGTGCGGGGCAGCACGACACCGCGCGGAACACCTCCCGCCCGGAGGGCCCGCCGGCGACCGTCTGAATCACATCTGCCGCGCGGCGCGGCGGCGCCCCACCCGGCAACGGCATGTGCCGTCCGCCGGTGAGCAGCAGGAAGGCATGAACTCCGTGACGGGCACCGTTCGACCCTTCATCCCGCTCCCGCCCGACGTGCGGGCACTGCTCGATGCCCCCAACTACGTCCACCTCGCCACGCTGTGAGCCGACGGGTCCCCGCGCAGCCACGTCGTCTGGGTCGATGTGGAGGGTGATCACTGCTCGTGTGCACCTCGGGCACGACGTGGAAGGCGAAGGACATGCGCCGCGACCCGCGGGTCTCCTTCTCGGTCGTCGTTCAAGTGCACCGGCGCGCCCTTCCCCAGCCGCGGAGCCGACCGGATCCGTTTCGTCATCGGCGTGGAGAAGGCCGCCGCACGCACGCTCGGCTTCCACCACCGTCCCGGACCGGCCCTGTCCGGCGCAGACACCCCATGACAGGCGCCGGCGCGCCCGGCCGGATCGGAGACGAGACGCCATGGACGACCAGCGAGGAGACGTGATCCGGCCGGCGGAGGCCGACGCCCGGGACCATCCGCGGCCGGCAGCCGAGACGGATCGCATCGAGCCCGCGCCCCGGCGGGTGCGGGCCACCCTGGGGGGCCAGACGGTTCGACACCACGAGGGCGCGATATGTGTGGGAGTTCCCGTACTACCCGCAGTACTACATCCCCCTCGAGGACATCGATCCCCGTCTTCTGGTCGACGAGGGGCGCGACCAGCACCTGAAGCGCGGAACGGCGCGTCTGCACGGGCTTCGTGCCGGTGGCGGGGAGCGCCCCGGCAGCGTCCGGGTGTTCGGGGCCGACGCACTGGACGGGGTCTCGGGCACGGCCCGGTTCGACTGGGACGCCCTCGACGCCTGGTACGAGGAGGACGAGCAGGTGTTCGTCCATCCCCGCAACCCCTACGTCCGCGTCGATGCGTTGCGTTCCCATCGGCACGTGCGCGTCGCGCTCGACGGCCACCTGCTCGCCGACACCAGCACACCCGTGCTGCTCTTCGAGACCGGGCTGCCCACCCGGTGCTACATCGACCGCACGGATGTGACCCTCGCCGAGCTGAGCGCCAGCCCGACGATCACGGCGTGCCCGTACAAGGGCGTGACGTCGGACTACTGGTCGCTACGGGTCGACGGGGACACCCCGAAGGGGTACCGGGACATCGCGTGGTCCTACTCGTTCCCCACCCGCCAGGTACTGCCGATCGCGGGCCTCATCGCGTTCTACGACGAGAAGGTCGACATCGAGCTCGACGGCGTCGTGCTCCCCCGACCGCACACCCGGTTCGTCTGAGCAGGCCGGTGGGCCCCGGACTCAGCCGGCGGCACCACCAAGGCCGCGTCGCCCCCGCGTCGGCTGCTGCTCCTACAGGTCCAGCGTCACGGGCGAGGCGGGCCGAGCACAGCAGAGCAGCACGACATCGCCGCCCGGCTCGTCGAGCGGCTCCGTGACGTACTCGACCGCGCCGTCGACCAGGGAGGATTCGCAGCTGTGGCACACGCCGCTGCGGCACGACCAACGCACACCGACGTCGCAGGCCTCGGCGAGTTCCAGCAGGCTGGCGAATCGCTCCGGATCGCAGGCGGCGGTCACCCCGGCACGGGAGAAGGTGACCGGCCAGCCTGCTGCGGACGGCGGCGACGGTGGGTGCGGGCGACCGATCAGGACGCTGTCGAGGCGAGGATCGGCGCGGGCGCTCGTGCCGGTGCCGAAGGACTCCACGTGCACAGCGGCGGCGGGCAGCCGCAGGTCGGCCAGCATCTGCCGCACCCCCGCGGCGAAGCGCTCGGGGCCGCAGACGTAGGCGGAGAAGGTCGGGTCGACGCCGAGGTCGGCCAGGGCCTCCAGTGAGACGCGCCCGTCGGCGTCCCCGTGCCCGGCGGCCTGCGCTGCGGTGTAGCGGACCTGCCGGACGGCGGCCGGCATGGCCGCCAGCGCGGCGTCGGCCTCGGCCGCCAGGGAGTGCTCGGCCGGGGATCGGGCCACGTGCACCCAGATCAGGCGGCGTTCCGGCCGGACGGCAGCCTGCGCGCGCAGGCACGCCAGCAGCGGGGTCACGCCGATGCCGGCGCTGATCAGCACCACGGGCTCGGTGCCCGCCGGATCGAACCCGAATCCACCCCTGGGCGCCCCCACCTCCACCGTCGCTCCGACGGCGAGCCCGTGCACCAGCCCGCTGCCCCGGCCCTCGCGCTTGACGGACAGGCGCAGCTCCGGACCGGCGGGAGCGGACAGCGAGTAGCTGCGCACCACGGGCCCGGCCTCGTCGCGCAGGCGCACGGGCACGAACTGGCCGGGGAGCCACGACGGTGCGCCTGTGCCGTCCGCGGGGGCCAGGTGCACCGACAGCACGTACGCCGACTCCCGGACAAGCCGCGTCACGGTGAACTCCCGGAACCCGGGATACGCCGGCCGGGCCGCCGGCTGCGCGGCCAGCCCCGGGTTGCCCGGGCGGTCGCCCGCGGTGAGAACCGCCCGGAACGACCCTCGCCAGCCCTCCGGCAGGGCGGGGATGTCCAGGGCCGCGCGCAGCGACGCCTCGTCGCGGTCGGCGGTGTACAGCAGGTCGGACACCCGCCGCACGCTCAGGCCCCGCGGATCGCGGTGCACCACCCGGATCGGGTCGCCCGCGCCGACCTGCCCTTCCTGCAGCACCCGCAGGTAGAACCCGGGCCGCCCGTGGCCGGTCAGCAGCGAGGGCATCCGCGATTCGCCGAGCCGGATGCCGACCTTGAAACAGGTGACCCGCGGCTGGGTCACCTCGAACACCGCCGTGCCGACAACGAGCCGGTCCCCGATGCAGACCTCGTCGTCCGAGAGTCCGTCCACCGTGAGGTTCTCCCCGAACGTCCCTGCTTCCGGCAGCGTGCGCCCGAGCTCCCGTTCCCAGTACGCATAGGAATCGCGCTGGTAGACGAACACCGCCCGGTGCTCCCCGCCATGACCCGCCAGGTCCGCCTGCGCATCTCCTTCGACGTTCAGGCGCGCCACAGCGCGTCGTCCGGTCGCCGGGCTCTTCCAGATCGCGGTGCGGACCACCCGGCCCCGCCAGGTGACCTCCCGCGGCTGCCCGACGCACACCGCCAGCAGCTGCCCGGCGGGTCCCATGCCTGCACTGTCCCCCTCCGACGGGGACCGTTACAGCTCGGGCCTCGTCGAACCGGGCTGGGTGAGGCACGGCTCGTCGCAGGACGGCGGGATGGCCGGCTACGGCATCGAGCCCCGGGTGGAGAACGTACCGGCGTTGGCCGGCGCTGGCTGACCTCGGCCCACCACCGGGGGCGGCACGACGTCGCACGACTCCAGCGCCAGTAGTTCCAGGCCGAGATCCCGGATGCGGTCGAGGACCCCGTAGAGCGCGGCGGGGTCGATGCACACCCCGGACAGCGCGGTTCGCCCCTCGTCGACGCCGGCGAGGCGCAGCGGCTCGAACGCCGGGGCGAGGCGCTCGGTGAGGACACCCTGAACCGTGATCCGGTAGTACCGCTCGGGCATGCCGCCAGCGTGCTCCGGAGGGACGCCGGGGCCATCCACCCCGCGCCGATCTCACCCGGGTGAGATCGCCCGGAGGGGGAGGTAGACCGCCCCTCTGCCGCGCGAGGCTCACCACCAGCCGGCCCGGGGAGGGACAGATGTCTTCGCACAGCCGTCACGCGCTGCTCGTCGACGAGGACACGGAGCTCGACACGGCCGTTCCGCACACCGATGCGGAACTGGTCGCCCGACTGCGCGCCGGTGACGCCGACGCCTTCGCCGCCATCGTCGACGCGTGGTCGCCGGTGATGTTCTCCGTCGCCCGCCGGTACGTCCACGACCGGCAGGCAGCGGAGGACGTGGTCCAGGAGGCCTGGCTGGGGGTCATCAGCGGGCTCCCGCGTTTCGAAGCACGCTCCTCGGTCCGCAGCTGGGCATTCTCCATCCTGATCAACCGGGCGAAGAGCCGGTGGGCGCGGGATGCGCGGGTCGTGTCCTCGGCCGGCCTGACCGGTTCGGGACCGGCGGGTCCGACGGTCGACCCGGCGCGGTTCCAGGGGCCGGACGGCGCCTATCCCGGGCACTGGACCTCGACCGGCGGACCTCGTCCCTGGGGCCAGCCCGAGCGGAGGATCCTCGACGAGGAGATCGGTGTCCTGCTGGAGCGCGCACTGGACCGGCTGCCAGAACGACAACGGCTCGTGGTCCTGATGCGCGACGTGCACGGCATGTCCGCCGAGGAGACGTGCGCGGCACTGCAGCTGTCACCGGGCAACCAGCGGGTGCTGCTGCACCGCGGCCGCGCGGCGCTGCGGGCGCTGCTCGAGGACTACTACCACGGCTGACGGCTGGTCCATTCTGGCGACTCCAGCCTCACGACGACGGCGGAGCCACGCTGACGAGCCCGGGAGCGCCCATGGACGACCTGGCCGGACAGGCCGTGCTGGTCACCGGGGCGGCGTCCGGGATCGGCCGGGCCAGCGCGCTCGCGTTCGCCCGGGCGGGCGCTGCGGTCGCCCTGCTCGACATCGACGAGGACGGCCTGGCCGCCACCGCCGACCTGGTCCGCTCCTCGGGTGCGCAGGCCGAGGCGATGGTCGTCGACGTGACCGATCTCGCCGCCGTCGCGCAGGCGGTCGCCGGGGCGGTGGAACGCTTCGGCCGGCTGGACGCCGCGCACAACAACGCGGGGGTGGCCGGCCCCTTCCTGCCGCTGGACCAGTACCCGGCCGAGGCGTTCCTGCGGGTCCTGCAGGTGGATCTGATCGGCGTCTGGCACTGCATGCGCGCCGAGATCGCGCACATGCGCCGGCAGGGCCGCGGAGCCATCGTCAACACGTCGTCGATGCTGGGCGACGCAGCCATGCCGGACAACGGCGCCTACATCGCCGCCAAGCACGGGGTCAACGGGCTGACCCGGGCCGCGGCGGTGGAGCTGGCCGGGGTCGGCATCCGGGTCAACGCCCTGGCGCCGGGCGTCACCCGGACCGGGATGACCTCTGCGGTCAGCGCCGAGCTGCTGCAGCGGGTGCCGCTGTCCCGGATCGCCGAACCGGAGGAGATCGCCGCGGCGGCGGTGTGGCTCTGCTCGCCGCAGGCGAGCTACATCACCGGCGCCGTCCTGGTCGCCGACGGCGGGTGGCTCGCCGGCTGAACTCCTGGGCCGCTGAGTGCGCGCTCGGGATCAGAGCAGGCCCAGCGAGCGGGCGCGCAGCACCGCGTCGTCGCGGGACTCGGCGCCGAGCTTGCGGTAGATCGCCCGCAGATGCGTCTTCATCGTGTTCGGGCTGACGAACAGGGACCCGGCCATCTGCCGCTGCGACATCGTCGTCGGCAGCAGCGCCAGGATCGCCAGCTCCCGCTCGGTGAGCCGCTCGGTCGGCGCCGCAGTGGTCGGCCGCTGCCGGCGGGCGCGCTGCTCGCGGCCGAACCAGTCCCGCACGGTCGGGCCTGGGTCGGCGCAGTCGCGGAGCACCGCGGCGGCGGCATCCAGCCATCGCTCGGCGTCCGGGCCGTGGTCCGGTCCAGCGCGCCGCGCCGCCTCCGCCGCTGTGGTGAACGCGGCGGCCTGCTCGACCCGCCCGGCGCCGCGGCCCGCCAGCTCGGCGGCCGCGCCGGAGTGGCTGGCCGCATCCGCCCACCGGCCGCGCACCATGGCCAGCCGCGCCGCGGCCAGGGCGGGGAACATGGCGACGAAGTGGGTGTCGACGCGGGCGTCCGCCACGGCGGCGTCGGCCCGGCCCAGCGCGTCCTCCGCCGAGCGGAGATCACCGGTGAGCACGGCGACCAGCGCCTGGGCGCCGAGGGCGTAGGTCTGGGCGAGCCGGTTGTCGGTGTCCTCGGCCTGGGCCGCGGCGCGGTGCAGCCGCTCCGCGGCCTCGCGCAGATCGCCCAGCCACAACGCGCAGACGCCGCTGACCAGGTTCTGCACGGTGATCAGGAAGGGATCGGCGGGCCAGCCGCGCAGAGCAGCGAGCTGCACCGCGGCCCCCGGCACGTCCCCAGCCTTGAACGCGTGCAGTACCCGGAGCACACCGACGTGCACGTCGTCGGCGGCCGCGTGCTCCGCTGCGGCGAGCGCGGCGCCGGCCTCGTCCAGCCGCCCGCGGTCCATGTGCAGCCAGACGCGGGCGACGGTGAGCCGGGGGTCGCCGGCCACCTGCGCGGGAGGAAGGGCGTCCAGCCAGCCCTGGACCGTCTGCAGATGGCCGAGGTTGAACTCGGACCGCCACCCCTGGGCGATCAGGGCACCGGCCAGCCCCAGATCGCGTGCGGCGACGGCGTGCCCGATCGCCTCACCGGGGTCCCCGTGGTCCCTGAACCACTCGGCGGCCCGCCGGTGCAGCGCGGGCGCCGCCTGCCCCGAGCGTTGCAGCTCGTACCGCAGCAGGTCGCGGAACAGCTGGTGGTAGCGGAACCAGCGGCCCTCCTCGTCCAGTGCGGTGAGGAACAGGTTCGCCCGCTGGATCTCGTCGAGCAGCCGGACGGCGTCGCCCCGGCCGGTCACCGCATCCGCGAGCGGTGCGCACAGCCGCGGCAGCACCGATGTCTGAAGCAGGAACTCGCGCGTCCGCGGGGGCAGGGAGTCCAGCACTTCCTCGCCGACGTAGTCGACGATGTGCCGGTCCGCACCGGTGAACCGGTCGACGAAATCGACCCGGGCCTGCCGGTCGGCTCGGTCGGCCAGGCGCAGAGCGGCCAGCTGCAGCCCGGCCGCCCACCCCTCCGTCCGGGCGACGAGCCGCTCCACCTCGTCGGCCGAGAGCTCGGTCCCGGCAGCGCGGTCGAGCATGCGCGCCGCCTCCTCGGCGGTGAAGCGCAGCTGCTCGGCGCGGATCTCCACCAGGGCGCCGGCCACGCGCGCCCGGCTCAGCGGCAGCGGTGGATCGGTCCGGGAACAGATGACCAGATGCAGCGCGGCCGGCGCGTGATCGAGGAGGGCGGCGACCGACCGGTGCACCGCCGGGCTGGTGACGGCGTGGTAGTCGTCCAGGACGACCAGCAGGTCACCCCGGCTGTCAGCCAGCTCGTTGACGAGCAGCGGCAGGACATCCCGATCGACGTCGGCACCGGCCGCATCCAGCCGGCGCAGCGCGGCAGATCCGACCCGGGGGTCGGCCTGCTGCACGGCAAGCAGCAGGTACCGCCAGAAGCGAGCCACGTCCCCGTCCGCAGCATCCAGGGACACCCATCCGCTGGGGACGCCGGACCCGCGCAGCCACTGGGCGACCAGCGTGCTCTTGCCCCATCCGGCCGGTGCCACCACGAGGGTGATCCGGGCGTCCAGCGCGCGGCTCAGCCTGTCGTAGAGCCGTGGCCGCTCGACCGGGCGCGTGCCGAGAGTGGGAGCGAAGAGCTTGGTGGCGATGATCGGTTCGGCGGCGGCCTCGCGCGGCACAGGGAGCAGCACCCGGTCGCCGTGCGTGCGCGACGAGGGGCTCTCCGCCACCGAGGAGAGCCTCATGACCGACATCCGCTCCTTCCCCGGCCCACACCGCTCCGGGGCCTCCGGAGGGCCGCCCTCAGCCTGGCAGGGGGGCCGACGGCTGCGGTAGGGCCGTCCGGCACGGGCTCTCACGCGACGGGGCGCATGACGATGGCTGCTTCCAGGTCGTGGTGACCACGCGGACCAGCTGGCACCGGGTAGGCCGCGCACGTGCTCGCCACGGGCCTGTTCGCCGCCCGTCGTGGCCGACGAGCTGCTGGTGATCCGTGACGGGAACGTTCGTTCTGAGCCGTTGACCACGTTGGGCAGTGCGGCGCGCTTCGCCGGTGTGGAACTGGGGGGCTGCGCGACAGCTGTCCACGGCCACCTCACCCGCCCCGGATGCGCCGCTGCCGATCGAGCCGGTGCCCCGGCCCGAGCGCCTCTACCTCGGTCTCGTGCTGGAGGCGGTCGACCACGGCTGCTCGCTCGGCAACTCGGCGACGCAGGAGCCCGATCTGCACGTGGGACCGCACGAGGGGCCGCCCAGCAGCCGCGCCTTCTGGAACACCTCGTTCGGCGCCACGGCGGCCGCCTCACGGATCAGCGACACGGCGGACACGGCCGTCGTCTTCACGCAGGGACGCAGGCGGGTGCTCGAGGACCGGAGCAGGACGTGGAGGGTCTGCAGGACGAGAAGGCACTGGTCAACGGCGGAAGCTCCCGGATCGGCCAGGCGATCGCCATCCGCCTGGGCGCGGAGGGCGTCGCGATCGACCACATCGGCCCGCCCGACGGCCTGCTCGTCCCCGTCCGCATCGAGCCTGCGCACCCACCGGGGTCTTCCAGATCGCCGTGTCGACGTGCCGTCCCCGTCAGGTGACCGTCCTCGGGCGGCCGACGGACACGGCGAGCAGTCGCCCCGGCAGGCTCATCGACGAGCCCGTGCGGTCACCGGCGGCCGCCCTCGGGCCCGGCCGAACCGCGGCTCGGGCACCGGCAGGGCCCGCGGACGGCTCAGGACGCCGAGCGCGGCCGCGGGGAAGACCAGCACCGACAGCAGCCCGGCGAACACCAGCGCCGTGGCGGTGGTGGCGGACAGCCGGCCGGTCTCCGTGCCGATCTGCGCCGCGGTGACCAGGAACGGCAAGGACGTGGCCTGCAGCAGGCCCGCGGCGACGGCCCCGGCCCGCCCGAGAGCGCGTCGGTACAGCACCGCGGGCAGACCCCGGACCACGAGCAGCGCGATCAGGAAGACCGGCACCTGCAGCAGGGCCGTCGGCTGCTCCAGCAGTCCGCGCAGGTCCAGCCGCGCGCCGCTGCTCACGAAGAACACCGGGATGAGGAAGCCGTAGCCGATGGCGTCGAGCTTGGCGCGGAACCGGGGATGGGTGGAGGAGTCGCGGTCGACCAGCCCGACCAGCGCGCCGGCGAGGAACGCCCCGAGGATGAGCTCCAGGCCCAGCCGCTCGGCGAGCGTCACGAAGGCGATCAGCAGCAGCACCACGAGCCGGATCCGGATCTCGGCCGTGGTGTCCTGCAGCCGCACCAGCACATCGCCCAGCCGCGCCGACATCCGCGCCCGACCGACGCCCAGCGCCAGCACGACGACCAGCACCCCCAACCCGGCCAAGAATCCGGCCGTCGTCCCGGCGCTGCCGCCGGCGGTGGAGAACAGCAGGGACAGCAGCACGATCGCGGCGAAATCGGCGACCGACGCCGCGGCGATGGTCGTCTGCCCAACGGCGTCCCCGGCGCGGCCGGCGTCCTTGAGGACCGGGACGACCAGCCCGAGCGACGTCGCCGTGAGGGCGATCGCGAGGAACAGCGGCGCCGACGTCCAGCCGGCCGCCTGCGCCCCGACGCCCACCAACACGGCGAGCACCAGGCTGACGCCGTACCCGAGGCCCGCGACCCCGAGCAGCCGCCCGCGCAGCCCGTGCAGGTCGATCTCCAACCCGGCGAGCATCAGCAGGAAGGCGAGGCCGAAGAGGGACAGCACCTGGACCGGGAGGTCCACCTCGACCCAGCCGAGCACCGACGGGCCCAGCACCACGCCGGCGACGATCTCCAGCACCACGGCGGGGACGCGCAACCGCGGCGCCCAACCGAGGGCGAACGGGACTGCGGCGGCGACGCCGGCGATGATCAGCAGGTTCGTGAACGAGACATCGGGCACGGGGGCCTCCGGATCGAAGGTCAGAGTCCGGCCGCGTCGAGGGCCTGCAACCAGACCTCGGCGACGGTGGGGAACGCCGGCACGGCGTGCCGCAGTTCGGGCAGCGGGATGCGGCCGGCGACCGCGACGGCGGCTGAGTGCAGGAGTTCCTGCACTCCGCTGCCGGTGATGGTGGCGCCCACCAGCGTGTCGGTCGCCTCGTCGACCACCAGCCGCGTGGTGCCCTCCAGCCCCTCGCCGAGCACGTACGAACCGGGGACGGCGCCGGTGTCGACGTCGAGCACCCGGACCGCGATCCCGCGCTGCTGCGCCTCGGCCACGGTGAGGCCCACCGCGCACACCTGCGGATCGGTGAAGGTCACCCGTGTCACGATGTCCAGACTGGCCCGGTCCCGGACGTCCCGGCCGGTGATGACGTCGGCTGCGATCCGTGCCTGGTACTTCCCCATGTGGGTCAGCGGCGCCAGCCCGGTGCAGTCCCCCACGGCGTACAGCCAGCCGCCGGGGACGCCGGTGGCGCGGAGCCGGTCGTTGACCTTCACCGGCCGCCCGGGCTTCAGCCCCACGCTGCCCAGCCCGAGGTCGTCGGTGCGCGGGCGACGACCAGTGGCCACGAGCACCTCGTCCGCGGTCATCTCCTGGCCGGTGCTCAGCGTGGCCCGCACCGGTCCGTCCGTGCCGTCCCGTCGGACGGAGGTCAGCCGGGTGCCCACCCGGATCGTGACGCCCTCCTGTTCGAACGCCGTCCGCACCTGCTCGCCGGCGAAGGGCTCCTCGCGGGGCAGCAGTCTCGGGCCGCCCTCCACCACGGTCACCTCCGCGGCGCCGAGCCGGTGGAACGCCTGCGCGAGCTCCAACCCGACGGCCCCGCCCCCGAGCACGAGTAGCCGCCTGGGCACCTCCTTCGCCGCCGTGGCGGCCCGGTTGTCCCACGGGCGCACCTCGGCCAGCCCTGGCACCGGCGGCAGCACGGCGCTGCTGCCCGTGGCCAGCACGACGGCCCGACGGGCCGTCACCCGCGGGCCACCGTCCACCTTCACCTTGCGAACGCCGGCGAGCCGGCCGATGCCACGCAGCAGCCGCACGCCGTGGTCGGCCAGCCAGCGCTCCTGACCGGCGTCCATCCAGTGGGAGGTCATGTAGTCCCGGCGGGCGAAGGCCGCGGTCACGTCCACCACGCCCATGAGGGCCGCGGCGGCGCCGGGCACCCGCGCGGCCGACGCGAGCGCCTCGCCCGGCCGGAGCAACGTCTTGCTCGGGATGCACCCCCAGTAGGAGCACTCCCCGCCGATCAACTCCCGCTCGACCAGCACGGTTTCCAGGCCACGGTCGGCGCAGCGGCCCGCGACGACCTCCCCCGCGGGCCCGCCCCCGATCACGACGACGTCGACCTCGAGCTGGGCGGGCTGGATCTCGGACATGCGGCCTCCTCGGACTCGGTGCCGACGTCCGCCGTCGGCCGTCCGGCGTTACGCGTAACGGGCGGCCGATCGGCGGGACCACAGGAACGAGACTCGCTGGTCCCCCGGGAGATCCCCATGAGCTCCACGCCGATCGCCGACCGGCACTCCTGCGCCCTGGTCGACCGGGCCGGCACCGTCCAGTGGCTGTGCTGCTCCCGGTTCGACGGCCCGGCGCCCGACGCCGGATTCCGCTCGCACCTCGAACCGGGCGCCGCCACGGCTCCGCTGGACGGCGGTCGCGGGAGGCTGGAGCGCGCGTGCCGCGGTGTCGCGGGGGAAGGAGAGCACCGTGGATGAACCGCCGGCGTCACGACCCACCACCGACCGGGACGTCGTGGAGATCGCCTGCCAGGAGTTCGTCGAACTGGTCACGGAACATCTCGAGCGGACCCTCCCCCAAGACGTCGAGAACGCCATCGCCGCGCACCTCGAGCTGTGCGAGCCGTGCCGCACCTACCTCGAGCAGATCCGCAGCACCGCTGCCTCGCTCCGAAGCCTGCCCTCCCCCACGCTCCCCGAGCCTGCGCGGAGACGACTTCTCGAGGTCTTCACGACCCTGCACAAGGACACCCACGGCGCGAGCCCGTAACGGCCCGGGAGGGGCGCTTCCCCTCCGCTCGGCGACACGACGCCGGTGCACGTGCCAGCCGGCTGGGTCCCAGCAGTCTCGACGGCCGCGTGCTGGCGCTCACCGGTGCGCTCATGACGAGCAGCGACGAGCAACGGGAGTCGATCATGAACACCTACGACCCGGCGGACTACATCACCTACGTTCTCGTGGATCGACAGCACCGCCCATCCGTCGACGCCCCACCGAGCGAGGCGATCGAGAACCACCTGCCCGAGGGGTACCCGAACGCGTCCCCGAAGACGCGCCTGCGGAGCCGCGCTGGGATCGGGGCCTCCCACGTCCATGAGCAGCCTCTCCCGAGACTTGCGGCTGGTATCGATTCCGGGCGACACCATGGGGCACGGCGGGTCAGCGGTACGGCATGAGACGGGACACGTGCGCGTGGCAGTCCCGGTGACTGCAGGTCGGAGCAACAGCGAGGAGCCGTTCCTTCGAACGACCGCCACAACACGCCCATGTGACCGGCTCGCGAAGCGAGGCGCCGGTGGGGCGCTGCGTGTCACCGCGGGCGGGGTTTCGGCGTCCAGGGCGCTCACGGCGCGTCCGCGAAGGGGTGGCGCAGTTCGTCGGGACGCAGGCGGCATCCCGAGGAGCAGTCGTACTCCTCCGGAACCAGCTCCGCCGACTCACCACTGACCCACACCACTGTGATCCAGCCGACGCCTGCACGCCTTCCGCATCTCGGGCACTGCTCTCCAGGTCACCCAGTCGCTCATGGATGTCACCCCCGTGCGAACAGCGGGCCGCTGCTGGCCCACGACAGTGGCACCGGCGCTCCACTGGGCTTTGGCGCCTAAGAGGGAACTTCCCGCCGTCGAACGGTTCCGTTCGGGGCTGTTTCGGGGTACAACGTCGTGGCCTTGCCCGCGGCCGAGAGCGTCCGTCAAGGGGGTTGGAAGAACGTCGCCGGCAAGGCCTGCGCCTGAAGCCCTGGGTACTCGACAGGCAGTATCGCTCGCAGGACGCCGATCCGGCGTGGAAGCGGGGTAGCCCGTGATGCAGCGGACCGAAACCGGGCACGTCGACCACGTGTTGCTCGGCGTGCGCGACCTCGATGCCACCGCAGCCCGGCTACGGCGTGACTTCGGCTTCCATGCCAGCAGCCGGGCCGTGATCGACGGCACCGGCTGGGCCAACCGCGCCATCCCGCTGGGGCGGGGCAACTACCTCGAGCTGATCATGGCGCACAACCCGCAGACGCCCGACGGGGCCGCGCTGGCGGCGCTGGTGCGCGACGGTGATCGGTGGCTGGCCTGGGCCGTCTGCCTCGACGACGTCGCAGCCGTGGCCGCCCGCGCCGGGGTGGCACCGACCCCCGGCTCCCGGGGCGGCGCCAGCCATCCGCTGTGGTGGACCGTCCAAGCCGACCCCGCCCACACGACCAACGGCTTCCTGCCCTTCTTCATCACCTACACCCGAGATGCCGACACCGCCCACCTGGAACCACGCCACACCGGAGCAGCCGCATCCGTCGACGGCATCGCCGTGCTCGAGCTCAGCGGACCCGGCCCTGAACCCATCACCGAGTGGCTGGGCTCGCTGCCACCCGAGGTCCGCATCACGCCCGGGCCGCCCGGGATCCAGGCCGTGCAGGTGAGAACCGGCGACGGCGCCCTCCGCCTGGCGTGAGCCCGTTGGTTGCCACGTTCCCGCCAGCAGGGTGCCGGTCGCGGCTCCACCACGATGCGACTTCGTGGAGCTGGGGCGGCTGGTGACGCCGACACTTCCAAGCCGGCCATGCGGGTTCGATTCCCGTCCCCCGCCCCAGGCATCACCGCAGGTCAGTCGTCTTGTCGGGCCGACTGGAGAAGGTCTGGAGAAGCCTTCGGACGGCCCGGTTGACCCCTTTCAAGACCCCTGTTCTCCGCTGCGGGGTCATGAATGGGTCACGCGCGCATCGTGAAATCCCCTGGCGACGCGCCTCTCGAGTCGCCCGATGCGTCGCCGTGACCCAGTTGGGTCATGGCCACGCGCCGACCTCCTCCCACTGCCCTCGGTGTCGCGCCACCAGTTCCCGCACACTGCCAGGGCGGCTTGAGGCAGTCCCGGCGTGTTCGTCCTGGTTCCTCCCGGCAGATCAGAGAGTTGGCCGACCGTCCACGAACCCTCGCGGACAGCCCCGAACACCGCTTCTTGGCCACCACGGTGGCACCACCAAAGAGCCGCCTGACGAGAATGCAGGGCGACCATCCAGATGGATCGGGGGCCATCCCTGAAGCCGTTCACGCAGGCCACTCTCTCGTGCCGACTTGGTTGAAAGCACTGCCAGAACCGGTCTGATGGTCTCGTTCAGTGCGGCGATCCGCTGACATCTGGCTCACACGGGCGGTGTGAGGGCGCACGGCGATCAGGCCGCTGCGACTGATCCACCTCGCCGTCCCGTGAGCAGTGACACCCACCTGACCCCCGCCTACGGTGACGGCGTGGACGACGCCGCCCACGAGGCAGCTCAGCCGTCGGACGCCGGAGGGGCGCCTGGACATGCGGGATGGCCGCATCTCGATGGAGTGCAGCACCGCTTCGTCCAGCTACCGGACCTGCGTATGCACGTGGCCGAAGCAGGCCACGGCGAGCCGGTCGTGCTCCTGCACGGCTTCGGGCAGCACTGGTGGGAGTGGCGGGCCGTGCTGCCGGCGCTGGCGGAGCGCTACCGGGTGATCTGTCCCGACCTGCGCGGCGCGGGGTGGACCGACGCCCCCGCCGTGGGCTACACCGGCGAGCAGCAACTGGCCGACGTCGTCGCGTTGCTCGACGAGCTGGGCCTGCAGCAGGTCCGCCTGATCGGGCACGACGCCGGCTCCTTGGTCGGCTTCGATCTGTGCCTGCGGTACCCGGAGCGGGTGCACAGCTTCGTGTCCACGGGAGCCCCTCACCCCTTCGCACGGTTCCATCCGCGGATGCTGCAGGGCGGCTGGCGGCTGTGGTTCCAGCCCGTGATCGCCTCGCCCGTCCTCGGGCCCGCGGGACTGAGCGCGGGGAGCCAGTGGCTCACGCGCTACGTGTTCCAGAGCTTCACGGCCCCGGGCTTCACCTGGCCCGAGGAGGACTTGGAAGCCTTCGTCGCCCGGCTGCGGGATCCGGCCCGCGCCCGCGCGGGGTCGGCGCTCTACCGCCAGTTCATCGTGCCGCAGATCTGGCGGATCTTCCGCGGGCGCTACCGCGGCATGCGGCTGAGCACACCGACCCGGGCTCTGTACGGGACCGAGGACCGTGTGCAGTCCCCGGAGATAGGGGCGCACGTGCTGAGTGGATACGAGAGGCATGCGGACGACCTCGCGCTCGTCTGGGTCGACCAGGCGGGGCACTACGTGGTGGACGAGCGGCCCGACGCCGTGGTGAGCGCGGCGCGAGAGTTCCTCTCTCGCTCATGAACTCGCGCGCCCGGCCGCTGAAGTCGGTCGGCGCAGAATGCAGGGACGGTTCGCCGTCGTCGTAGCGGAATCGCCGCTGCGGGGACGATCGGGCTGTGCGGATCTGCTGGGCGACCAGATCTGCACGCAGGCGTCGAGCGCCCCGCGCGTTGTCGCCAACACGAACGAATCGGTGTCGTGGAGCGCTCCGGCCAGCCGGGGGCCTTCTGCAGGGCGTCTCCAAGGGGCTGCCGAACCCGGCACACCCTGCCGGGGACGACGCCGTCGGGGTCCTCGATGTCGCGCGGGTCGCCGCGGTCCACGACGGGCGAGCGATGAGACAGAGCGGGCAGGTGAACGCCGCCCCTGTCGCGACGCCTCTGCCGGCTGCGAGCGCCGCTGGCGGGGTCGTTGCCATCGCTGCTGCCTGACGGTGTCTGCCCACATCCCCACGAGCTGTCGGTAAGCCTCGTCGGTCAGCTTCCGCACGTCGTCCTCGCAGCGCAGCAACCGCCGGCGCAGTTCCACGACGCGGGAGTAGGCGACCTCGAGCCGGTCCCGGGTCGCGGCGAACTGGGCGGGGGGGTCGGCGGATGTGGTCGTCGGGGTGGTCACGAGGACCTCCCGAGGGTCGTACGGCGCAGCGCTGAGCTCGCGCCGAACTTCCGCGCTGCCGCCGACGAGGTCAAGGCCCTCCCACCCAGGGCTCAGCGGTCGAGGGCCAGCACGAGCTTGCCGGTGTGCGCACCGGTGAACAGGCCGAGCAGCACGGGGACGAAGTCCTCGACGCTGCCGTGCACGACCTCCTCCCGGGCGAGGAGGTCACCGGCGTGCAGCCAGCCGGCGAGTGCGCCGATGGCCTCGGGAAAGCGGTCGGCGTAGTCGAGTACCAGCATCCCGGTCATCGAGGCGCGCGCCACCAGCAGCATCAGGTAGTTCGCCGGGCCTCGGACACGCTCGGCGTTGTACTGCGAGATGGCGCCACAGATGACGACCCGGGCGCCGCGGGCGAGCCGGGTGAGGGCGGCGTCGAGGATCACCCCGCCCACGTTGTCGAAGTACACGTTCACCCCGTCCGGGGCGAGCCGCCGGAGCTCGGCCGCGACGTCCTGGTTCTTGTAGTCGATGGCCGCGTCGAACCGCAGCTCCTCGACCAGCCGGCGGCACTTGTCCGGGCCGCCGGCGATGCCGATCACCCGGCACCCGTGGATGCGGGCGAGCTGACCGGCGACGCTGCCGACCGCGCCTGCCGCAGCCGACACGAGGACCGTGTCCCCCGGCTCCGGGCGACCGACGTCGAGCAACCCGAAGTAGGCGGTCAGGCCGGTGCCTCCGAGCGCGCCGAGGTACCTGGGCAGCGGCGCGACGTCCGGATCCACCCGGCGCACGCCGCGGCCATCGGAGACGGCGTACTCCTGGACCCCGAAGAAGCCGAGGACCCAGTCGCCGACCGCGAACCCCGGGTGCGCGGACGCGGTGATCCGGCCGATCCCGCCGGCCCGCATGACCTCGCCGATGCCCACCGGCGGCAGGTAGGAGCGCACGTCCCTCATCCAGCCGCGCATCGCCGGATCGAGGGACACGTACGTGACCTCGACGACGAACTCCCCGTCCCCCGGCTCCGGGACCGGCTCGGTGGTCACCGCGAAGTCCGTCGGCGCCGGCAGGCCCGATGGCCGCGACGTGAGACGCAGTCGGCGGTAGCTCGCGGTCATGCGGCCTCCCTGCCCGTCCCGAGCCGGTGGCCGTCCAGTGTCGGGCGTGCACGGAGAGGTGTCACCGGGGGACGTCCTCCGGACGACCGCCGTCATTGGATGGGACCTCGACCACGAGGTCCCCGCCGGTGCCGTCCGTCCCCGCATCGGGTCCCGGGCCCGGTGACCTGTGTGCGGTCCTGCGCCATCCTGGCCCTCCGGGGGCTCACCGGGCCCCCGGCCGTTGCGATCCGAAGCGGGGTGCGGCCATGCACGCGGACGGCGACACCGGCCAGGCGGTCGGGATGGAGGAGATGGCCCGGCGCGTCGGCCAACTCACGGACGCGGCGTTCGCGCTCGCCGCGGTCGCCGACGCACTGCGTCAGGACACTCCCGGCCTCCTGTCCGAGGAGCAGGGCCGGGTCCTCGCCGAGCTGGGGATGGCCGTACGGAGCGCGGAAGGCGGCTGGGCGCTCGTCCCGCACCTGGCCCAGCTGCCTGACCGGATCCGCCGCGGGCTGGCCCAGCGGCTGGCGGTGACCCTGCGGCGGGCCGCGGCGGCCGCCGACGGCCGGCTGACCTGGGTGGAGCAGGACCTCGCGCTCAAGGTCGACCTCGGCCGGCTGTCCGGCCCGGCCGCGACCACGTTCGTCACCCAGCTCGCGCCCCGGCTGGGCGATCTCGCCGACCGGCTCGCCGCACCGGGCACGGCCGTCCTCGACGTGGGTACCGGGGTCGGGGAGATCGCGGTCGCCTTCGCGGAGGCGGCTCCGTCGCTGCGGGTGGTCGGCATCGACGTGCTCGACGACGTCCTCGACGTCGCCCGGCGGACGGTGGCCGAGCGCGGGCTGTCGGCGCGGATCAGCCTGCGGCACCAGGACGTCGCGGCGCTGAGTGAGGTCGAGGCCTACGACCTGGTCTACCTGCCGGCCTACTTCGTGCCGGAGCACGCCGTCGTCACCGCGTTGCCGCGGATCCACACGGCGTTGCGCCCCGGCGGCTGGCTCGTCGTGGCCGCGCATCCCGCGGCCGAGAGCCCGCTCGGCCGCGCCGTCTGGGCGTGGCGGCAGGCCGGCGGCGACGCCTGCGCCTGGGACGCCTCGGAGACGGTCCGGCGGCTGCGGGCAGCCGGACTCCAGCAGGTGCACACGGTCGTGTTCCATCCGCTGGTGCCGGCCCTCGTCGTCGGGGTCCGCGCCGGATGAGGGGTTCGCGCCGTGGACGCCGCCGCCGCCGGCGTGCGACCCCGCGACGCTCAGCCGGCGTCGTCGTGACCCATTCTCGTGGACGATGGCGCCCGAAGAGGGCTACCGTCGGTCCGTGCCCGGACGCGCAACCTCGTTTTCCTGCCCCCGGCTGCCGAGCAGCCGTGCGGGCTCCGAGGTCTGCCGGTAGTCCCGTTCACGGAGCCGTCGGTCGGGGGTGAACTCGCCACCCGACCCGACATCCTGAGGGGGACTCCGTGACCACCCTGCTCTCCGCCGACGACCTGAAAGTCGCTCTCGAGCTGCGAGACCTGTCCGACCCTGCCGGCGGGCCGCATGCGATGCAGCTGCTGCTCGACGACGTGCTGACCGCGCTGACCGACGCGTGGGGCTGCACCCTCGACCTGCAACGGCGCGCGCCGCTGGTAAGCGTCGAGGACAACTACGACCGCCTCGGCTACGCCGCCGAAGACGTCACCCGCGACGCCCGGTACAGCCGCTACGCCGCAGAGACGGTCATGCTGCGCAGCCACACCAGCGCCGGCATCCCGCCCGCCCTGCGCGCCGTCGCCGCGAGCACCCGCGAAGACGCCGCGGAAGCCGACGTCCTGCTGGCGCTGCCCGGCCTGTGCTACCGCCGGGACAGCATCGACCGGCTGCACGTGGGCACCCCGCACCAGGTCGACCTCTGGCGCATCGCCAGCGGCGCCGGCGGGCGACTGGACGAGGACGACCTGCAGCAGATGATCAAGCTGCTCGTCGACACCGTCCTCCCCGGGGCACGCTGGCGCACCCATCCGGCCCGGCACCCCTACACCCGCCGCGGCCTGCAGATCGACGTGGACACGCCGACCGGCTGGGTGGAGCTGGCCGAGTGCGGGTTGGCCGCCGACCGGGTGCTGGCGAGGGCCGGCCTGGATCCCGCCAGGTGGAGCGGACTGGCCCTGGGCCTGGGCCTGGACCGAGCGCTGATGCTGCGCAAGGGCATCGACGACATCCGCCTGCTGCGCTCGACCGAGCCGCGCATCGCCGCCCAACTGCGCGACCTGAGCCCGTGGCGGCCGGTGTCAGGGCAGCCGCCGGTACGCCGTGATCTGTCGATCGTCTCCGACGCGCCGGTCGACGCCGAACTGCTCGGCGACGCCGTCCGCGCCGCCCTCGGTCCCGCCGCCGACGACCTGGAGTCCGTGACCGTCGTGACCAGCACCGGCTACTCCGACCTGCCGGCCACCGTCCGCGGCCGGCTGGGCCTGCGCCCAGACCAGGTCAACGTGCTGCTGCGTCTGGTGCTGCGCCCGCTGTCGGGCACCCTGACCGACAAGCGGGCCAACGAACTACGCGACGAGGTCTACGCCGCCGTCCACCACGGACCGCACCGGGAATGGGCGGCCCGGTGACCGCCCGCCCACGTCGACGCGTCACATGCCCCGGCAGGCGGCAACGGCCAGGGTGTGCGGTCCCGCGCCGGCACCGCCGCCGAGTTCGCCGCGAACGAGCGGCACCGGGCGGGCAGTCGATCAAGGCACCTGCGGCACGCCGATCAGGCGACGGGAAGTACGGCCGGCGCACGGAAATGAGTGGCCGGACCGGGCCGGCCAGCGGACCATCAGCCCTCTCGGCACGAACCGTGAGGGGGTGCCATGAGCGAGAGCTGGTGGTCTACTGGCGGCCCGGCTTCGGCTCGCGGGCATCCCGTTCCACTCGGCCAACATCTGGGACGACCCCGACGCGGCCGCCCTCGTGCGGTCGCTCAACCACGGTGATGAGCTGGTGCCCACCGTTCGTATCGGCGTTGACCGCTACCTGAGCAACCCGTCGTTCCGCGAACTCCGCGCCGCTCTCCGAGCGGGCGCGCACCCTGCACCGGAGGACGACGGCGGCCGACGCTGACGGCCCTCCGGCAGGAAGGAGCCAGTGATGGCCGGCAGAGCGGTCATCCGCGCAACCCGGGCCTTCGACGGTGACCAGGTGCTGGCCGGCGGCGCAGCGGTGTTCGTCGAGGATGGCCGCATCGTCGGGGTCGAGCCGGTGGCGGCGCCGGTGCCGGCCGGCTGGCCGGTGCGCGACTTCCCCGACGCGACGGTGCTGCCCGGGCTGATCGACATGCACGTGCACCTGTGCGCCGACAGCCGCAACGGCGCGCTCGACCGGCTGAGGGCGCTCACCCACGACGACCTCGACGCGGTCATCGACGAGTCGCTGCGGACCCAGCTCGCCGCGGGGGTGACCACCGTGCGCGACCTGGGCGACCGGCGCTGGGCAGTGGTGGACCGCCGCGACGCGGGAACTCCGGGTCTGCCCACGATCGTGGCCTCGGGGCCGCCGATCACCAGCGTGCGCGGGCACTGCTGGCACATGGGCGGCGAGGCCGCGGGGCCCGAGCAGTTGCGGGCCGCGGTGGCCGAGCGGGCCGCACGCGGTGTCGACGTGGTGAAGGTGATGGCCAGCGGCGGTGGCACCACACCCGGCACCGATGTGCTCAGCTGCCAGTTCACCGCCGAGGAGCTGCGGCTGGTGGTCGAGGAGGCGCACGCGGCTGGGTTGCCGGTGACCGCCCACGCGCACGGGCTGCCCGCCGTGGAGCAGGCGCTGGCTGCCGGCAGTGACGGCATCGAGCACTGCACCTGCCTGACCGCGGCAGGGCACAGGCCGACGCCGGAGGTGCTCGCGGCCCTGGTCGGCCAGCAGGTTGTCGTCTGCCCCACGCTGGGACAGGCGGCGGGCGTGCCGGTGCCTGCGCCGCTGGTGGCGATGATGGCCCGGGCCGGGCTCACGCCGGAGAGCGGCCGGGCTGAGCGGTTCGCGATGGTCGCCGCCATGCACCACGCCGGCGTCGTGCTGGTGTCGGGGACCGACGGCGGGATCGGCGCCGCGAAGCCGCACGGTGTGCTCACCGACGCCGTCAGCGAGCTGACCGAGTGCGGGTTCTCCCCGGCCGAGGCGCTGGCCTCGGCCACCGCCGTGCCCGCCCGGCACCTGGGGCTCGCGGACCGCAAGGGACGCCTGCGGGCCGGCCACGACGCCGACGTGCTGCTGGTCGCCGGGGACCCGCTCACCGACCCGACCGCCCTCGAGCGGGTCGCGGCGGTCATGGTCGGCGGCGTCTGGGCCGGCGTGCACCCACGACCCCGCACACCCGCCGAACCTGCGCTAGGGGGATGAGCGCGCCGTGGGCCTCGGGCTGAGCCGGATCAAGCACGTCAAGCTGCCGGTCACCGACCTGCGGCGCAGCGCCGCCTGGTACGCCGAGCTGTTCGACCTCGAGCTGGTCACCGAGTACGCCGAGGCCGGCGAGGTCCGCGGGGTCGCGCTGTACGACCCGGACTCCGGGATCGAGATCGACCTGCGCCGACGAGAGTTCTGCGCGGGCCGGCCCGACCTGGCCGGCTTCGACGTCTTTGCGCTCAGCGCACCCGCCGAGGAGGCCCTGGCCGCCGTCGTGGAGCGCTGCGACCGGCTCGGCGTCGCCCACACCGAGGTGTGGCGCTTTCCCGGGTTCGGCGCCGGCATGGACATCCCCGACCCGGACGGGATACCGGTGCGGGTCGTCTGGCACGACCCCGACGGTCCGCTGGGGCGGCATGACTTCCTAGGGGTGGAGCCCGGCGCCGACGGCCGGCCGCAGACGTACCAGCAGCCGCGGCTGAACCTCGAGCGTCCGGGCGCAGACGCCGACATCCCCGGAACCCCGCGTCGTGCGCCGGCCGGGTAGCCGACGGCGGGCCCCCGTGGTCCCCACACGGTCCGCACCACGGGCCGACACGGCAACGTCGCGAGCGCAGCAGGCTGTGCGCCCCGCCGGCCACGGGGGGAGCCGGCGGGGCGGCTGCACTGCACTGCCGCCGGGCCTTCCCGGGGCGCATCCTGTGCGGCGCGAGACCGGCCCCGGACGACGCCGGTGCGGTCAGCCCCGTCGACCGGGTCCGTCGTGGCTTCATGCTCCCGCGCACAGCGGACCTGCGGTGCGGACGGCGGTGACCGCTGCGCCCCGGCTCTGCGATGCCCTGGCAGGGAATGGTCATGCGGGTCGCGGTGGCTGAGGACTCGCTGATCGTGCGCGAGGGACTGACCAGGTTGCTGGAGTCCAGGGGGCACGCGGTGGTGGCCGCCGTGGACCGCCCGGACCGCCTGGCGGCGGAGGTCGCCCGAACGCAGCCCGACGTCGTCGTCGTCGACATCAAGATGCCGCCCACGTTCACCGACGAGGGGCTGCGAGCGGCGGCGGTGATCCGCCACCGCCACCCGGACGTCGGGGTGCTGGTGCTCTCCCAGTACGTGGCACCCGGCTACGTGACCTGGCTGCTGGAGCAGGCGCCGGACCGGGTGGGCTACCTGCTCAAGGACCGGCTCGTGGACGCCGGTGCTCTCGTCCGGGCCCTGGAGCGGATCGCGGCCGGCGAGACCGTGGTCGACCCGGAGCTCGTCCGGCTGCTGATGCGCAGCCGCGCGCACTCCGGTCCGCTCGGCAGTCTCACCGAGCGCGAGCGGCAGGTCCTGGCGTTGATGGCCGAGGGGTTGTCCGACCGCGGCATCGCCGACCGCCTCGTCGTCTCGCTGCACACCGTCGGTACACACGTACAGCACGTCTTCCGCAAGCTGGCGATCCCCGACACCGAGGCCGACAACCGCCGGGTGCGGGCCGTCGTGACCTGGCTGCAGAACGGGCCACCGACACCGTCCGGGCCACCGCAGGGAACATGACCGGACAGGCCCAGGATCAGTGTTTTCCGGGACGTGCGGGACGGCGCGCCCGCCGACCGTTCCGCCCATGACCACACGACTCCTCCGCCTGCTCGGCGTCCTGCTCTGCGCCGTCGCGCTCGCCCTCGCTGCCACCGTCGCCGCGTCACCCGGCGCGAGCGCCGCGGCGGCGCCGCCGATCGACTACGTCGCCCTCGGCGACTCCTCAGCCTCCGGGCAGGGAACCGGCCTCTACGACCTGGGCGGCTCCCCCTGCTGGCGCTCCGGCGCGGCGTACGGGCCGCTCTGGGCGCAACGGCACGCCGCCCGGTCCTTCGCCCTGCTGGCCTGCTCCGGCGCCACCACCCTCGACGTCCTCGCCACACAGGTGCCGCAGATCCCCCGCGACACCGACCTGGTGACCCTCACGATCGGCGGCAACGACGTCGGCTTCTGGCCGATCATGCAGACCTGCACCCTCGCGGTGGACGACCAGGCCTGCCTGGCAGCCATCGGACAGGGCACGGTGATCGCGACGACCGTGCTTCCGGTGCGGCTGTCGGCGCTGCTGGTGGCCGTCCACCGAGCGGCACCGCACGCGCGGGTCCTGGTCCTCGGCTACCCCAGGCTGTTCGAACTCGGCCCCTGCCCCGCGCCGGTGCCGAACGAGACCCGCCGGACCGCCCTCAACGCCGGCGCCGACCTGCTCGACCAGGTCATCGGCACGGTCACCCGCGCGTTCGGTGACACCTTCGTCGACGTCCGGGACCGCTTCACCGGGCACGGCATCTGCGCCCCGGCCGGGCAGGACTGGATCAACGGTCCCCTCGCCGGCGTGGACACCTACCACCCCGACCGCGACGGTTACGCCCTCGGCTTCCTCCCCGCGCTCACCGCCGCCACCGGGTGACCCCCGGCGGCCGGTGCGCTCCCCCACTGCCCCCGCCGGTGCGACCATGTCCCGGTGGCCGAGGTCGAGGGCCGCCCGACAGGCCCGCGGCTGATCCTCGCCGCCGCGGCGGGGGTCGCCGCGCTGGCCGTCGGGCAGGTGTCGCTCGGCGTCGCCCTGTACGACGGTCCGCCGCCGATGTGGCTGCTCTCCGGCTTCCTCGGCGGGCTGTTCTTCGCCGTCGCCGGGGTCGTCGTCTGGCGGGTGCGCCCTGGGAGCCGCACCGGACCGCTGATGGTGGGCTTCGCCGTCCTGCAGATGCTCCGTCAGGTCGTCCTCCCCGCGGACACCCTCGCCGGCGAGCTGTGGGCGCTCGCCCTGGTGGTCCCGGTGATCCTCCTCGGGCCCGTGCTGGTGGGGTGGCTGCTGCTCGGCTTCCCGTCCGGACGGCTCCCGGGACGGGCCGAGCGCATCGTTGTCCGCACCGGCTTCGCGCTGGTCCTGGTCGCCACCGTGGCGCTCACCCTGACCTACACCCCGGTGCCGTGGCTCTGTGGGGACCTCTGCGCTCCCAGCCGCTTCGCCGTCGCGCAGAGCCTGCCGCTCTTCTTCGCCGTGCGGATCGTCGTGCGGGTCGGGTTCATCGCCCTGGCCCTCGCCGTGGTGGTGCTGCTGGTGCGGCAGGCGCGCCGGTGGACCCCGCGGCAGCGCCGCAGCCGTGTCGTCGTCCTCGTCGCCGGCTGCCTGGCGGCCGCCGGCTACGTCGCCTCGGAGGCAGTCGCCCTGGCCGGCTACGCCCGGTGGCTGCCGCCCGGCCTGTCGGTACCGCTGGAGCACCTCGCGCTCTGGTCGGTCGCCCTCGCGCTGCCCGCCGCGCTGCTGTTCGCCATCCTGCGCGAACGGCTCGCCGTCGGCTCGGTGGGCGCCTTGCTGGTGCAGCTGGAGCGCGCGCCCGCCGAGCAGATCGAGCCCCTCCTGGCCCGGGCCCTGCGCGACCCGGAGTTGCGGGTGGCCTTCCCGACCCCGACCGGGCTGGTCGACTCCCAGGGTGCGGTGGTCCAGCCGCGGCCCGACCAGGAGCTGACCCCGCTCGGCGACCCGCCGGTCGCCGAGGTCATCCACGACCCGTCCGTGGCCGAGCACCGGGCGCTGCTCGACGCGGCCGCGTCGGCCACCCGGCTGGCGCTGGAGAACGCCCGGTTGCAGGCCGAGCTCCGGGCACGGCTGAGCGAGGTCCGCGCCTCGCGCCTGCGCATCGTGGCCGCCGCCGACCAGGCACGGCGGCAAGTGGAGCGCGACCTGCACGACGGCGCCCAGCAGCGCCTGCTCGGCGTCGGCCTGGCGCTGCAGGTCCTCGAGCAGGAGATCCCGCGGCGTGGCCCGGCCGCGGCCCTCCTCGAGGACGTCCGGGAGGAGCTGTCCACCGCCGTCCGCGAGCTGCGGCGGCTCGCCGCCGGGATCTACCCCGCCGTGCTCACCGATCAGGGACTGCGCCCTGCGCTGGACGCGCTGGCCGCGAACTGCCCGCTCCCGGCCGAGGTGACCGGCGGCGACCCCGGGCGGCTACCCACCACCGTGGAGACGACCGCCTACTTCTGCGCCAGCGAAGCGGTGGCCAACGTCGTCAAGCACGCCGGCGCCAGCCGCATCCTGATCCGGCTCGACGAGGAACCCGACCGCCTCCTGCTCACCGTGGCCGACGACGGTGTAGGCGGCGCGCGCAGGGAGGGCGCCGGGCTGCGCGGCCTGGCCGACCGGCTGGCCACCGTCGAGGGGCGACTCACCGTCGACAGCCCCCCGGGCGGCGGCACCCGGTTCCGCGCCGAGCTCCCCCGCGGATGGCCCTGAACGCGAGCGGCGCAGGTTCCACCGGCGGCGACGCCCCGGCGGCCCCGCCGCGGCGGTCGCCTCCGCGGTCGGCCCGCCGTCCTCGAGGGCCGGCATGCCGTACCGCTCCGCCCACCAGTCCCACGGCACGGGACAGGCGGCCCAGCACCCAGAGGCGAGGATCTCCCACACCAGCTCAGATCTCGATCCATCGGAGCCCATGACCCCTCCGATGCCGTGTCGGTCCGGCGGCGGACGAGACCAGCATCGATCCGCCGGGACGGTCCGCGGATCACGGATTTCCCTGATGTGTCATCGACGACGGACACGCAGGCTGACGACATGTCCGGCCAGGGCGCAGCGCCAGGACGGTGTGCCTGTCCTTCTCCGCTCCGTCGGGACCGGACACGCTGGCATTGATCCACGCCTTGGCCTCCCGAGCCTCGGACGCCGCGCCACCAGCAGCGGAGAAGAGCGGAGCCGAGCCACGACCTGCCGACTCCGCGGCGGGCTCCGGCCGCGCTGCCCGGCCGGTGCGCCCACGTGTGCCGGGGCGGCCGGCGAAGAACCCCTGCGTCAGCCGGGGGTGCAGCGGGGCGGCGCACGGAGGCTTCCCCGGCAGCGCCCACGCGGATGCCGGGGTATCGCCTGAGCAGCGGCCACGCCGAACGAGGGCCGGTCCGGAACTGCGGCATCGCAGGTCCGCGTAGTAGCGGGGGGACCGGCCGAACCACCGCTCTCGCTGTTGGTCATTCAGGCGTTTACGGCCGTCTGATCGAGGCGCACGGCGCGGGCCTGGACGAGGGTGGCTGGGACCTGGCGCGCGCCTTGGGTGGCCTGGCCGCCCGAGGCCCGCAGACCCTGGTCCGGACGACCCTCCGCCTACACACTTCGGCGGCAGCGAACACCTCGGGGCCCCCGGAGCTACAGGTGAAGCATGAGGCAGGAGCCGCGCTCGGACGGTGACCTGTTGCGAGCGGTCGCAGACCGGGACCGCTCGGCGCTGCACGAGCTCTACGACCGGCACGGGCCGTGGCTGCGCGCCCGCCTCGGCCGCCGGTGCAGCGACGACGGCGTGGTCGAGGAGGTCCTGCAGGACACGTTTCTCGCCGTGTGGCGCAAGCCCACGGGGTACCGCGGCGAGGGCGACGTGCCCGCCTGGCTCTGGGGCATCGGGATCCGCCGGCTGCTGGCCGCCATACGGCCGCGCCGCCCGTTGCCACTGCGGCTGCTCATGCCCCCGCCCGCGCCCTCCGCCGAGGACGAGGTCCTCCTGCGCGTCGAGCACGGTGACCTCGCCGTGGCCGTCAACGGCCTCTCCCCGGAGCTGCGCGCCGTCGTTCGCGCGGTCGTGCTGGATGGCCTCACCAGCCGCGAGGCGGCCCGGCTGCTCGGAGTGCCCGCAGGCACCGTCCGCACCCGGATGGCCCGGGCCCGGATCCAGATGCAGGAGGCGCTCACATGAGCGAGCCCGCGAGCTGGCACGTCGACGCTGAGACGTCGGCCGGGTACCGGGACGGGTCCCTGACCGACGCGACCACCGCGGCGTCGGTCGAGACGCACCTGCTGCAGTGCGCGGGGTGCCGCATCGCCCTCGCGACGGGTGCCCCTGCCGCCGCCCTGCAGCGGCACGACCGGGGCTGGGCAGCCCTGACCGTCGCGATCGACGGCGAGCCGGCGACCGTGGCCGAGCGCGTGCTCGGCCGTGTCCTGCCCTTGCACCTGGTGCGCCTGCTGGCCGCGGCGCCTGCCCTGAGACGGGCCTGGTGGGTGGCCGGGACCGGCCTGCTGGCGTTCGCGCTGACGGTCTCCTTCATCGGCGACGGGGCCGCCGGCACGGCGGTCTTCGTCGTCACCGCCCCGCTCCTGCCGCTGGCCGGCGTCGCCCTCGCCTACGCCGCGGTCGACGACGTCGCCGGTGAGGTCTCCGGGACCACGCCCTACTCGCGGTTCCGGCTGCTGTTGCTGCGCACCGCCGCGGTGGCCGCCGCGACCCTCCCCGTCGCCGGACTGCTCGCCTGGGCGCTGCCCGTCGAGGGCCGGCCGGCCGGCCTGTGGCTGGCACCCGCGCTGGCGCTGTGCGCCCTGACCCTCGCCCTCTCCGCCCGCCGGGACCCGCGCCGGGTCGCCGCGGTGCTCACCGCGCTCTGGCTCGCCGCGTCTTGGACCGCGCTGCTCCCGGTCCGCGCACCGCTCCCGGTCGCCGAGGCGCTCGAGCGGTCCCTCGCCTTCCGCCCGCCGGGGCAGGTGGCGCTGCTGTGCGTCGCCGCCGTCGCCCTCGCCGTCGCCGTCACCCGCCGCACCGACTTCGAGGACTGGAGCAGGAGATGACCCCACCCGTTGCGCTGGCGGGCGTCGGCAAGCGCTTCCGCGGCACTACCGCGTTGCACCCCGTGACCCTGGACCTGCCGCCCGGGGTGACCGGCCTGCTCGGCCCGAACGGCGCCGGCAAGACGACGCTGCTGCGGATCGTGGCGACGGCGCTGTCGCCGGACCGCGGCACCGTCTCGGCCCTCGGGCACGACCCGGCCGACCCGGCCGGGCGGCTGGCGATCCGCCGCCGGCTGGGCTACCTACCCCAGGACTCCAGCGCCTACGCCGGCTTCACGGCCTTCGCGTTCGTCGACTACGTCGCCGTCCTCAAGGAGATGACCGACCGGGCCACCCGGCACGCGGAGGTCCGGCGGGTGCTGGACGCCGTGGGCCTCGGCGACCAGGCCCACCAGCGCATCCGCGCCCTCTCCGGCGGGATGCGCCGCCGCGTCGGGCTGGCCCAGGCGCTGCTCGGCCGCCCGGACCTGCTCGTCCTCGACGAGCCGACGGCCGGCCTGGACCCCGAACAGCGGCTGCGGTTCCGGGAGGTGCTGGCCGGCCTGCCGGCCAGCACCTGCGTGGTGCTGTCCACGCACCTCACCGAGGACGTCGCCGCACTGTGCCCGCGGGTGGTCGTCCTCCATTCCGGCCGGGTGTTGTACGAGGGAGAGACGTCCGGTCTCGCCGCGCTGGCTGACGGCCGGGTCTGGGACGCCGACGCCGCCGATCCGGGAGCCACCGTCTCCTGGCGCACCGCGCAGGGCAGGTTCCGCAACGTCGGCTCCCCACCGCCGGGGGCCGACGTGGTCCCGGCGGGGCCAGAGCACGGATACCTCCTGCTGACCAGCACGGCCGCGTCCGTGGAGGTGGCCTCGTGACCGCCGCCGTCTCGGCCCCACCCGCCGTCGTCGGCCGGAACACCCTCGGCGCCCTGGCCGGCGCCGAGATCCGCTACGCCGCCCGGAGCCCGCTGCTCTGGGCCGGTGCCGCCGGCTCGGTCGCCCTGGCCTGGTGGGCCGGTACGGACGGCGGGTTCGCCGCGCCGAAGCCGATGCCCGAGGGCTACGCCCTGTGGGAGTACCCCGTGGCGCCGCTCGCCTTCACCGCCTTCCTCGCGGCGAACGCGGCCGCCCTCCGGGACCGGCCCGCCACGACCGCAGAGCTGTTCGGCAGCACCCCGGCCCGCGGGTGGGAGCGGACGGCGGGATTGCTCCCCGCCGCCGTGGTGCCCGCGGTCCTGGCCCTGGCCGTCCTCGCCGGCCAGTACCTGACCGTCCTGGCCAGAGGCGGCGCGGTGCTGGGCGACGGGCGTTCGACCAGCACGTTCGACCCGGCACCGGTGGAGCTGCTGGGCGGCCCGCTGGCGGTCGCGTGCTCCTTCGTCGCCGGGGTCGCGGTGGCCCGGCTGGTGCGTTCGCGGGCGACCGGGGCCGTGCTCGGCATCGTCGGCTGGGCCACCTTCTTCGTCATGTTCTACGCGTGGGTCTACGCCCCCTTCGGCCTGTTCGCCGTGACCCGGTCCTCGGTGGTCGCCACGGACCTCGGCATGGACCCGTCGGCGGCGCAGGTGTCGGCGCACCAGGCCGCTGAGCCACCGGGCGGCTTCGTCGACGGGTTCCTCGGGCTGGACCGATCCCTGGCCTTCTACGGGACGCACCTGGTCTACGTGGCCGGCGTGACGCTGACCCTTGCCGGGTTCGCGCTGGCGCGCAGCGGCCGGGACCGCCGCACACGGTGGGTGCTGGCGGTGGGTCTGTCCCTGGTGGTGCTGGGCCTCGCCGGGCAGCTCGGAACCCACGAGGGTGACCTGGGCTGGCTGGCCCCGCTGTGAGCACCGGCGTGCCGTGGCCGGCCCTGCTCGCCGCCACCCGGCCGGTGCTGGCGTGGCGCACCCTCGTCGCAGCGGGCGGCGCCGCGCTGGCCGTGACGGCCCTGCTCGCCGTCCTGCCGGCGCCGTTCGACACCCTGCTCCCGGGCCTGGCCGTGCTCGTACTCGCCTGCGGCCTCGGTGGGGCCGCCGACGACGGCACGGCGGCCTTGACCACGGCCACCCCCGTGACGGTCCGCCGGCGCCTGCTGGCCCGGGCGGCGCTGGCCCTGCCGGTGTCGGCCACAGGGCTGACCGGCGTCGTCCTCCTCGCCGCCGCGGGCGGGGCCCATCCGGGCTGGGGACTGGTGCGGCTGTGGGCGGCGCTCGGCGTCCTCGCGCTGGCGGTGGGAGCAGTCGGCCGCCGGGCGGGGGTGCCGGGGACGGTCTCGGCGACGTTGCTCCTCAGCGCCGGGCTCGTCCTGCACATGTCGCTGCCGGAGGCAGTGCTGCGCGCGGCGCCGTGGAACTCCCCGGGGAAGCGGTTCGCCCTCGTCCTGGCCGTTGCCGCGGTGGCACTCGCGTGGGCGACCCGGGACCCCGCCGCGCGGGGCGAGAGGATGTCCGGCTCGGCTCACGACCCCGACGTCGCTGCCGGAAGGGCGTGACGGGCCTCGCGCAACGACGTCAGCTGAGAAGCTGGCGCCAATGACAGTGGGCCCTCCGATCTTGTCAGGCTTCGCGGACGGACCGATCTCCAGCACGATCGCTTGAGGTTTCGAGGCCCTTCTGGTCCGGCCAGCGAGGGTGCAGCGCAGGCAGCTCAGTGCTCGGCGGTCCGCACCGGCGCAGCAGGAGATCAGTGCGGTGAACTGGAAGGGCAGTACCTCGGGAGCTGCTGGTCAGCATCCCGAGCAGCAGTGCGAGCGGGTCGCGGCCGATCAGCTCGTCGGCACCGGCGTCCGGGCACGATGGAGAGCCGGGCATACCGCGGGAGTACCCCCGGTCCGGCCTCCATCGACCAGGGCAGCCGGCCGCGGTCCGCGGAACTCAGGCGAGCGCCGTACGGCAGCGGGCCAGCATGCTGCCAGCTGGCCTATCCTGCGCTGGCCCGCGCACCGCACCGGTTCTCCTCGGCAGCGCTGCTCCCCGGCGCGTACCCGGCCTACGTACGACGCAACGCGCGGCGGTCCCTGCGGCAGCTGTGGGCCAGCCGCTTCATCGTCTTCTTCCGGCTGGCCGGCCGGCGCGTCACCCGGAACGACTTCGCCTACGTCGAGCGGCTGTGGCGGCGCCCGGCTCCGTCGTTCACCCCACCGACCGAGCACCTCGCGCGCGTGAAGCGCACGTTCGCTGCAAGCATGCCGGCACTGGTCGCGATGTACCGCGCCGGCGGCATCGCCATCCCGCCGGAGCCGGTTCCGGTGCCCACGCGCGACGTCGGCGGCGCCGAAGACGGCTGCGCCCTGCCGCTGCTCGCCGACGGTCAGGGCGAGCTGTTCAGCGGGGGCTACGGCGCGGAGACCTGAGAAGGCACCGGCCACTTCCCCACCTCCACAGCCGGATCGCACGGCGGCCGCCGTCCCGGACTGGATGAGTCGTCACGACCCGGGCTGCGAGTGTGGAGTGCGAGGTCGCCGACCGGTCCACGTCGTCCCGACCGGGGGGCAGGCGATCGCGGCTCCTGCGAGGCTCGCTCGTCGCTCCTTCTGAGTGGGATGGCCGGTGCGGGCGATCAGGTCAAAGGCGCCGTCAGACGGCCCGCCACTCCACCGTCCTGCGGACGAACTGCTCGAGCACGAGCACGTCGAAGCCGTGCCAGAGCAGGCGGTAGCCCCTCCCGAGCAGCGCCTGCGTCTGCTCCGGCGTCAGGGCCGCGCCGCCGAGCGGGATGCCGGCCTCCGAGACCACGCGCTCCACGTGAGTGATCGCCTCCACCAGCTCTGGCGCATCGAGCTGTCCCGACACGCCCATCTCGGTGGAGAGGTCGAACGGGGCGACGGTCAGGCAGTCGATGCCGTCGACACGGCAGATCTCCTCGATGTTGTCGACGGCGCTGCGCGTCTCGATCAGCAGCGTGCAGACCGTCTCGGCGCCGCGTCGGCCGAGGTACTCGAACACGTCCACGCCCCACCGCGAGTGGGCCACGAACGGCCCCCATCCCCGCCGTCCCTCGGGCGGGTACCGGGTCAGGGCCACGCACTCGGCTGCCGACTCCGCGGTGGTGACGAGCGGGAAGACGATCCCCTCGGCGCCGGCGTCGAGGGCGGTCTTCACCGCGGCCTGGTCGCAGCCGGGCACCCGGACCCAGGGGGAGCACCGGGTCCCAGCGGTGCTGGCGACCATCGCGTGCAGGTTCTCGGGCCCGATCGGGCCGTGTTCCTGGTCGATCATGACGACGTCGGCGCCGCCCGCCGCCAGAGCCTGCGTGACGACGGCGGACGGGACGACGTTGATGAACGCCGCGAGCGGGGCCTGGCCCCGCATACGGTCCCGGACACCCGGCATGGCCCCTCCCGCCCATGCATCCGCCCGCAGGGGGGACCACGGGACGGCCCGTCGTGACGGGGCCACCGTGCCAGAACCTCCGCCACGGCGTCCACGACGTCACACGCCGTGCGGGCCAAGCCGGCCGCAACCGGAGTGCGATGGCCGATGGACGCCATGGCAAGGACAACGGTGGCGATGAGTTGATCCCGTGTCAGTGCGGTAGCGCGGTGACTACGTGGGGGTCGTGGGAGAGGGCCGACGGCGACCGGCCCCCCTCACGGCGAGCTGGTGCTCTGCAGGTCACCGGTGTGCGGCAGTCCGGCCGGGGAGGACGTCGTCTCGGCGGGTGGGGACTGCGGCGCTGTGCCGGTGGCGCCGGCACGGCCGGTCCGGGTGGCCATCGTCGCAAACAGCCGCGTCAGCAACGGCGGGGACAGCCGCATCAGCCGCCACAGGACCCGGGCCTGCCGAGGGACGACGATGAGGGCCCGGTTGCGGTCGATACCGCGCAGCACCTCCTCCGCGAGCGCGTCCGGGGACAACAGCCGCCCCCCGCTGGCGCGGGTGATCTCCGCGCGGACGTCCCGGGCCTCGGCGCTCGGCACCGGGGGCAGGTCTGCCGGAGGGCGCTGGTCGAGGAGTGGTGTGTCCACGCCCCCGGGGCAGACGACGCTGACCTGCACGCCCTTGTCCGACGCCTCGGCGCGCAGGCTGAGCGACAGGCCGACGACCGCCCACTTGGTCGTGGCGTACGGCGCGCCGGTCGGCATGGGCAGCAGCCCGCCGACCGAGGCGGTGTTGACGATGTGCCCGTGGCCCTGCCGCACCATGAGCGGGTAGGCAGCCTGGACGCCGTTGACCACACCGAGCAGGTTGACGTCGATGACCCGCCGCCAGTGCGCGACGGTGAGCTCCTCGACGTTGCCGCCCATCCCGATGCCGGCGTTGTTCACCATCAGGTCCAGCCGGCCGTACCGCCGCGCGGTCTGGCTCACCAGGTCGGCGACCGCTGCCGGATCCCGGACGTCGACGGCGGCGGCCGTCGCCGATCCCGGGCCGGTGGCCGCCAGCCGGTCGGCCGCCGCGGTCGCGGCGGGACCGTCCAGGTCGGCCAGCACGACCTCGTCCCCGCGCCGGACCAGAGCCGCGCCCAGCGCCCGGCCGATGCCGGAGGCCCCGCCGGTCACGATCGCGACGCGCGGCATCGTCCGGATCACCGATCGACCGCTCATTGCGGCACCTCCTGCGACGGAGAACCGCCAGGGTAGGCGGCCGGGTTTCGGTGGCCCAGAGGCCGACGTCCCGGCCCAGCGGCCACGGCTCGTCACGCCTCAGTCCGCGCGGCGCCACCGCAGCTCATGGGTGAGCACCCGGCCGCCGAAGTCGGTCGGCGGAGGATGCAGGAACAGGTCGCCGTCGTCGAAGTGGAACCGCCGCTGCTGCACGCTGCCCGCCATCGGCGGGAAGAGGCTCAGCTCGAGAGTGTGCAGAACGGTGTCCCCGCGCACCTCCCACCGCCCGGTTTAGGCGAGGTAGGTGGCGAACGCCCGCGCCTGCTCGGCCTCCGACGCGGCGAACGGAACCGGACTCATCACCGGCCGGTCGGTGCCGGCGAACTGCGCCGCCATCCAGCCGTCCGGCAGGTACACCAGGATTCCGTCCGGACGCTCGCCGAAGGGGCGCTCGACCCGGCCGACACCGTCGACGGCGGTCCAGGAGACCAGCTGCCACCGACCGAGGAGCTCGCGCGCGCGGTCCATTGGTCACTGAAGAGCTCGTTCAGCTGGCAGCCCAATACCCCCAGATGCCTCTGGCAGAGCGCGCCTCTGACCACAGACTGGGAGCCCCGGCGGTCATCCGTCAGCCGTGGCTCCAGATCTGCTGCCACCCGGCGACCCGGGGGGCCTAGCGCGGCGGCGGAGCGTTCTGCCGCATCGGGCGCCGGCGGCCCGTGGCTGCGGGGGACCGCGGCGTTGCCGTCCTCTCGAAGTCCTCGCAGATCCTCTAAGGCTCGCCCTCCCGATGTTGGCCGGGTCCTGGACGAGCTGTACGCCGAGCACGCACGAGAGGCCACAGCGGCCCCTATGACGCTGGAGGAGCTGAAGCGCTGGACCGACCTTCAACTCCGCTGCCCGCTCCAGCTTCCACCCAGGGGCGAGGCGACCACTCAAGACGTGAACCGCCCCGGGGTTCAGTGGAGGCTCGGTTCTGCCGGGAGGCGGGCGCATCGAAGCCAGCAGGTCGGCCACGTCGCCCCGCGAGACGAGTTGCTCACGGTCGGACAGGCCGGCGAGTACCTCGGAAAGAGGGAACGGTTCATCCGTCGCCTTGTGGCAGGGCGACGGATTTCGTACGTCAAGATCGGGAAGTTCATCCGACTGCAGCGCTCGGCGCTCGACGCGTTCATCGAGGCCGGGCGGGTCCCGAGCGAGTAGCCATCACAGCCTGCGCGAGGTGCGGCATGGGAAGCGACCTGCTTCCTTCGGCGTCGCGTTCGGGGGCGAACGCCCGGCCTCAGCTCCCTGCGGAAGCGGCTCCGAGTCTGGCCCGGCCGACGTTCAGCCCTACCCGACCCGAGAGCGAGACTGAGCCAAAGATGGGGGAAAACTGGGGGGAGAACGCTAACAAGCGAAGCCTATGCGTCTCTGACCTGCAGTGATGCTCCCCCGATTGGACTCGAACCAATAACCCTGCGATTGGATCTTGGTGCAGTTGGCGGCCTCTGCCTGTAGACGGCTGAGCAGGTCAAATGCTCGATCGACCGTTGACCGGCGACGACTGCCGTGGGCTCTTGTCGGCCATATTGGGTGCACAAAGGGTGCACGAGCCAGGCCGTGTCGCCGGGCTCAGACCGCCGGGTCGGGCCGGCGTAGACGTGCAGCGCGTTGCCGCCGAGCACCAGCGGGACGACGTCGTCGGGGATGCCGAGCCCGGCCACCGCTCGCGCGTTGGCCGCCGTACCGGGCACGCCGGGCCAGTCGGTGGCGAAGATGAACTTGCGGGCCAACCGGCCGAGGTCGAAGCGGGCGTAGTACTCGGGCAGCCGTTTGGGCGGCAGGCCATGCTGCGCCGCGAGCGCACCGGCAGCTCTACCTGGGGGAACTGGCGAGCGGGATGTGCATCGTCGTGCAGCGTCTCTCGACCCGGCATGGTGACGCCGTTCACAGTCGGTTAACGATCAGCGCCTAAATGGACGTGGGCAACAGTCCCGTAAGGGCCCAGAATCGGCATTGCCTGACTCATCAAGCCCGAAGCCTTGGAGCATCACATGATCGAAGACGTCCCCGTCATTGATGCCGTCGTCCATGCCTACAACATCGACCCCTCGAACTTCGCCAACAAGTGGGGCCGTCCTTCGGCGGAATTGGTTACCGCGGCAACCTACGCTGCTCAGATTCCCGGCTATCGAGTGCCGGCCAATGAGTACATGCGCGATTGGAGCATCGAGGAGACAGCCTCTCTGGTATTCCTCGAGAGCAACACCGATCTTGCAGTGCATCACGCCCTTCCGGTCGGCGCTTTCAAGGATGGCATGGTCTCGGTAGAGAAAACCCGCGAAGCAATCACCCGGTGGCCCGATCGCTTTATTGTCTACGCCGGCGTCGACCCGATGGCGGGTCAGGCGGCGATCGATGAATTCGACCGGCAGTTCGAGCTCTTGGGTAACCCTCCTGGCCTGAAGCTGTACCCGAACAGTTGGCGCGATGATGAGGTTCTGGGCTGGAAGATGGACGACCCGGAGATCGCTTTTCCGGTGTTTGAGCATGCTCTGAACCGTGGCGTCAAGACAGTCGCGATCCACAAAGCCGTCCCTCTGGGCCCTTACGCCATGGAGCATTATCGCGTTGACGACATCGACCGCGCGGCAATGGCCTTTCCGAACCTGACTTTCGAAATTGTGCACGGCGGCTCCGCCTTTCTCGAGGAGACGGCCTGGCAAATCGCTCGATTCCCCAACGTGTTCGTCAACCTAGAGATCACCTGTGCAATGGCGGCGATCAAGCCCAAGATGTTCCAGCATGCGATGGCCAGCCTGATGTCAGTGGGAGGCCCGTACGCCGCTCAGCAGATCGTCTGGGGGACGGGGGCCATGGCGTACCACCCGCATCCGCCGCTTGAAGCGTTCTGGAACTTGCACTTCGACCAGGACGTCATGGACCAATATGGCGTGCCCCAGTTCACGCGCGAGATGAAGGCCGCGATCCTAAGTGGAAACTACGCCCGGATCATGGGGATCGATGTGGCCGAGCGTCTGGAGCGAATTGCCGACGACGAGTTCAGCAAGGCCAAGAAGGACGGTATCGCACCGCCTTACTCCACCACGCGATCGGCGGGCACGAATGAGTGAGGAAGCCGTGCAATGGCGAGGAGCCGATCTGGACGTGCCTGTTATCGATGACGACATCGCCGCGGCTCTACGAACAGTGATCGACCCTTGCAGCGCAGCGACTGGTGCACCGCTCAGTCTGCTCGAGATGGGGTTGGTCCGTCGGGTGGAGCGGAACGGCGCCCACGTGGTGGTGGATCTTCGACTCACGTCACCGATCTGTTGGAACGCGGCTCCGATGAGAGAGGCCGTTGAGCGGGCCGTTGCTGAGCTTCCCGATGTGGACTCGGTGGTCTGCAACGCCGATCACGGGATGGATTGGACGCCCGCGAACATGACCTCTGACGCGAAGCGCCGACTGCAAGTCATCCGACCGGTGCCGGCTCGGTGACCCACCCGACTGGGCCGCGCACAGATCAGTGACGTTCGGCGGCGAATTGGCTCCCGCGGCGCCGCGCCGCTTCGCGCCCCTGGGTGTGCTTCTTATCAAACAGCGCTGTCGCCTCGGTGCCGCACCCCAGCGTGGCGGGAGCATGCCCATCTTTTCCCGTACCTCAGTGCTATCGCATGGCGATGGCGGATCACACAGAAGGAGCAGCCACGTTGCCTAGCATTCGCACCCGCCACGTTCTCGTCGACGGTATCCGTACCCAGTACCTTGAAGCCGGAGATGGCGAAGAGACCATTGTCCTGTTGCACGGTGGAGCTTTCGGCGAGGACGCCTGGCTGAGCTGGGAACCGAACATTCCCGCCCTGGCGGAGCGTTATCGCGTCGTCGCGCCGGACTGGCTCGGCTTCGGCGGTACCGACAAGATCCGCGATTTCGTCTCGGGAGCGGGCCGGATGATCGACCACATGACCCAGTTCCTCAGGGTCATGTGCATCAACGACGCGCATTTCGGTGGCCTGTCGATGGGTGGCACATTCCTGCTCAAGGTCGCGGCGCTCGGAGCTCCGGAATGGCCTATCCGGTCGGTGTTCGTGGCTTCCGGTGGCGGATTCATTCCGGCGAACGATGCCCGACAGGTTCTGCTCGACTATGACCAGACCATGGAGAAGATGCAGCAGCTCGTCAGCGTCGCCTATGCCGACCCAAGGTTCGCTGAGGACGACGATTTCGTGAAGCTGCGCTGGGAGAAGTCCCTCGTGCCTGGGGCTTGGGAGACGAGCGCATCGGCGCGGTTCAAGGCACCTGCGACTCCTCCCCGCTCAGAATTCGGCCTGCCCGATGACACGCCGTACGAGCAGATCTCGGTTCCGGTGCTGTATACGGCTGGAGGAAAGGATCAGCTCCGCGAGCCAGGCTACGCGACGGAGCTTGCAGAGCGCACCCCGGATGCCCGGCTGGTCGAATTCCCCGAATGTGGTCACGTTCTTAACGTCGAGTCCGCCGACGAGTGGAACAAGCTCGTCCTCGACTTCCTGGGGGGAATATCGAAGACTTCCTGACCGACCGCCTCGGACCGAGGATGACGCCGGCTTCTCGCTGACGCACACACTGCAGATGGATCCGCTCGGATCGCTGTACCAGACATCGGGGAAACCACTAGGAAAGGAATTGAGCAATGGTGAAGCTCGTACTCATCATCAAGAAAAGGGCCGACTTGAGCCAAGCGGACTTCGACATCTACTGGCGAACCACCCACGCCCAGCTCGTCCAGAAGCACGCAGAGACGCTGCGCATCAAGAAGTACGTACAGTCGATCGGCTTCCAGTCAGAAGCTGTGGGGCAATTGCGGGCTGAGCGTGGCTGGACCAGCGAGGCTGGAGTTGACGGAGTGGCTGAGCTCTACTGGGACTCGGAGGAGGACCTGGCTGTGGGGATGTCGACCCCAGAAGGGCAGGCGGCAATGAAAGAGCTGGGTGAGGACGAGCCCAACCTCGGAGACGCTGTCGATGTGTTGATGACCGAGGAGAACGTCGTCATCAACCGCTGATCTTGTCGGTGGGCGAGCCGGTCTCGCCCGCCCACCGGCAACGCCATTTCGTTGTCGACGATGACTCGACGGCCAGTCGGGGAGCAGGTCGGGTCTTCGCGTCTGGGTTACCGAGATCCGACCTCGAACTTGGTTTACGACTCAGGTTGGGCGCAAGCCCAGGATCGTCGAATCCGTGCGATCGGGATGTGGCCGCCCCATGTGCGGCCAACCGGTACTTGGAGAAATGAATGATCGGGACGCTTCCGCAACACCCAAAGCTGGGACCGACAGGCCTCGACGCTCGGGTTCCCACCGAAGTGGCTGACCTTCAGAGCGAGTCGCGCACGTTCGCGCGGGAAGTCATGCGACCGGTAGCCGAAGAACTGGACAAGATGTCTGCAGATGACGTTGTGCGACCAGGTTCGCCACTGCATGACTTTCTGGCTGAGGTCAAGCGCACAGGTCTCGCCGACCTGGCTGCACTCGTCCAGCTCCCGCCGGAGGAGCAGGCATTGATGATGCCGGTCCTGATGGAGGAACTCGGTTGGGGAGACGCCGGCCTTGCCACCCTGTCAATCGTGCGAGACGTCGCGAAGTTCACGGCTTTCAGGCTGAACAGCGCGGAGCTTATCGAACGTGTCGGGGATGGACTGGGATGCTTCATTGGCACTCAGCCCGATCGCGGCAGCGATGCGATCGACCACCTGGGGTTGGAGACCTATCCCGGCATGCGCCCCACGGTCGGCAACCTCACGGTACGGCGGGAAGGTGCCGACTACGTGGTCCAGGGTCAATCGTCGCAGTGGATCTCAGGCGCACCGGTAGCATCGTGCGGGATCCTCCAGGCCGCCTGTGACTTCGGTGACGGCTTCTACGACGATGGCGGTCGCCTCAACTACATCGGTCTCATGGTGCCCTTCGATGAGCCCGGCGTGAGCAAGAGCCCTCCGCTCTCGAAGATCGGTCAGCGGAGCCTGCCGCAGGGCGCCATCTACTTCGACTCGGTGCGGGTGCCAGCAGAGTTCGTTGTCGCCGAAGGGGTCGACGCCCATCGAGACCTTGCGACCAATCTCGCCCTGGCCAAGACGATCGTCGCGACCGCGTTTGTCGGTGTAGGGCGGGCAGCATTCGACTATGCCTTCGCCTATACCCATGAACGTTCGCAAGGCGGTGTGCCGCTGATCAGGCATCAATCTGTGCGAGCGCGGATCTTCCAGATGTGGAACAGGCTTGAAGCGTCTCGCGCTCTGGTGCGCCGTGCGGTCGCCTATCACTACGGACCGTACGGGCCAAGTGCCATTGGCAGCATCACCGCCAAGGTGCACGCGACGGAAGCGTCGTTCGCGTTGTCTCAAGAAGCGATGCGGCTCTTCGGCGCGAACGGCTTGACGTCGGAGTACCCCGTCGAGAAGTTGCACCGCGACAGTCAGTCGTCGCTGATCGAAGATGGTGAGAACACGATTCTGGGAATCAACGTCGTCGCCATGCTTGCTCGTCCGGATTCGGTGGACGTGTGATCCCAGACCCTCCTGAGCTAGCTGCAGTTCCAGGTAACAGCTCAGCGCGGATCGTCGCGATATGCTTCACGAGGAGATCGCCCGACGCTCGCGCATGAAACGGGCAGTAGGTCGCGAAGAACGACGCACCTCTATCGCGAGGGATACGCGACTCTATCGACGATCTCGAGGAATCGCTCGACGATCTCTGACGAGTTCTCTTTCACCGCACTCACCGAGAAAGGCCAGCCCGGAGCGTCGATCACCGGCTTCGACGTCACGCGGGGATGGCGCACGAAGGCGGCGACGTCCTGAGGCACCAGGTACCCGCCGACACCTGCCGCGACGAACGCCAGCGCCTCTTGGAGGTCACGTACGCGCGGACCTCTGCGCACGGCGCTGCCGTCGGGACGGGGGCTGAGCAGGACCCAAGCCAGGTAGGCCGGGTCCGACGAGTCGGGTTCCAGTAACGGCAGCCGCGCGAGGTCTGACACCTTGAGCTCGTCACTGGCGGCGAGTGGGCAGCTCTCAGGGAGCATGAGAACCCGGGGCTGGACGGTGAGGATTCGGGTCCGGATCCCCTCGTGGCTGAAGGGACCCCAAAGGAACGCGACGTCCACCTCACCGGCTCGCAGGACCTCGATGATCTCGTCCCGATGGGTGTAGACGAAGCTCAGCTCGACGCCTTGCATGCCCTCGTTGACGGCATCGAAGATGCTGAACGTCAACTCGAGGGGCCCATAGTCGGAGAATGCGATTCGCAGCGACGGCGCGCCTCGGCGGCGCTTCCAGCTGTCGATGCGGTCCAGCGCGCTGACCGCCTCACGAGCCAACGGAAGGAGCTCCCGGCCGGCCGCGGTTAGCTCCACGGCTCGGGACGAGCGATCGAACAGCGAAGCGTTCAACACCTTCTCCAGCCGCGCGATCTGCTGGCTCAGCGCCGGTGTCGTGAGGTAGAGCGCTCGTGCGGCGCGCCCGAAATGCAGTTCCTCGGCGACCTTCACGAAGGCGCGTAACGCCGTCGGGCTGGCGTCCATCCGGCCTCCCCGGAACGAGAGGGATTAAGCGGTCCTAAACGATAAGCACCCGGATCGACGTGGACGTCGTCCCGCCACCCTCCGGATACTCCTAGCACCAGACCAGAGCTTAGCTTAGGAGGAGCCGCAATGAAATTCATCCTCGCATTCCGCCCTAAGCCGGAGGGCACCCGAGAACTGTTCGACTTCGAGTGGGGCGTCATCCATCCCACTCTCATGATCACGACGCCGTCGGTCATGCGCGGTTTCAAAAGGTACGCACAACATCGAACGCCCGACGGTGTGAGCGACGAGTTATACCAGTACGGAAGTCACGATATGGGGTGGTACGCCTTCTCCGACCACTGGTTGGACAGCCTCGAAGACCTCTTGGCAATGTTCCATGGTGATGACTACCCACAGCGGATGCAGCCGCACAACTTCGCCGACCACAACTTCGTCATCGAACTGCTCGAGGGCGAGGTGATTCACGACCAACCGCGCCCGTTCACAGGTCGAGGTGGCGTGAAACTTGTCAACTTCATCGCCCGTCGGGAAGGCGTGGATCAGACGGCCTTCGCGGCGTCCTGGAATGGTGACTACGCAGAGAATCTGCGACGAATCGCCGCTTCCGACCTCGTCAAGCGCGCCGTGCTCAACACGCAACTTCCCCTTGACGCTGCGACATTCAAGGGCACCCTTTTCGAGATGGGCGGCGTCCAGACCTACGCCGGCACCGAGGAGTTGTGGTTCGCCGACCTCGCAGACCTCCATTCCTACCTCAAGGTCGTCGACGACGACCAAGACACTGCGAAGGTCAAGCAGGAGCTGATCGACGTGGACCGCAGCTTCAGCATGGTGGTGGTTGAACGGGTCGTATGGGACTACACCGCAGACCAACCCCTACCTCGCCCGGCGGTCGAGAACCCAAAGAGCCTCGAGGCGCTTCTGCTTCAACAGGAGAAGCCGTGGGGCCGGTGGAACACCATCGGGCCGGCCCATGACTGACGGATAGTGGGATCACGTCGCGGCTCCACGACCGCGGCACTGATGACACGGGACGACCGGCGACGTCTTCGGGCGCGGATCCGGCTCGCCATGGACATTGGCCGCCAGCCGGCGGATAAGATCCGGCTCAACTCCGGTGACGTCGTCTCACTTCCGGACGGCTTCACTGCTACCTGGCGGGCCCTCCTGCCGTCGGCCAGGTCACGGACGTGGCCTGACTGGGCCGCCGGGCGGCGACTGGGGTGGGCACCGCGAGTTCGTCACGCTCAGCCACAGACGAAGTGAGGGGCGAGGCCGGCCACGCGGCAGGTTGCCGCGGCGTTTCTGACCACCATTTTGACCACCATTGCGCCGTGTTCGGCACCGTTCGCCGCCGTTCCGTATGCCGGTTGACCTGCGCCAATGAACTTCGGCGGACGGTCGTGAAGCCGCCGCCTACGGCTGGGGGTCAGGGGGTCGCAGGTTCAATCCTGTCTGCCCGACAGTGGGAAGCCGCAGTTCAGGGGCCGTGTCCGGAGAGATCAGGAACGGCCTTTGACCGCCTTCTGGGGGGTTTGACCACCATTAGGCCACCCTTAGCTGCTCGCTGAGCAGCACTGACGGTTCCTCACGAAACCTTTCGGTTCCCGAGTTCGGTGACGGAGAGCCCCGTGGTTATCGGTCGAGGGTGCCACATCACCGGCTGCGTTGCGCCGTAGGGCATGTAGGCGACATTGGCGATCGGCGTCCCGATCGGAACCGAGTAGACCGGACGGCCCCGGGGACGAGCCGTGGTCAGGCAGGCTGCGCCAGGCTACGACGACCCGAAGGCCCGCCGCAGCGGTGTCAGGGCGGCAAACAGACCGGCTCGTCCTTCTGGGCTGACTCGCGGGGGTCTCCGGTGCCGGCCGACCTCGACCAGCTTCTGGTGCCGCACGGAGTCTTCGACGACGACTGGCTGGCCAGCCAGACTGAGCCGGGTTCGTCAGCGAGTCGAGAATGGGGGTCCGACGAGCTGCTCCCGCGGGCGGTTGCGCTGGCCGGTGAGCTGGCCGCCCGGCCGTCGGAGGCCTATCGGCTGGCCAAGGACCAGCTTCACCGCCCCGCGATCGCAGCGATCGAGTCGAACGCCGGCGACGACGCGGCGGTCCTCGCGGGCTGGACCTCCGCCGACACCCGGCTGCGGATCGAGGCCACCCTGGCGGCGCTGGCCCGGCGCTAGGTCAGATCCCACACTGCCAGGCCGTCATGATCGCGTTCGCAGGCGTTCACTGTCGTTCCGTAAGCCGCCTGACCTAGGAGGACGGACTGTGGCGGACGGCGGTGTACGACCGCGAACATCGTCAACTGCAACCAGAACTGCAACCACGTCAGCGCCGCTGTGAGTGTCTCTGAGGGCGGCTAATCCGAAAATCCCGGAACCTCGGTCAGGCTGCGGGGTTGAGGGTGACTGAGTAGCCGAGCGCCTGGAGCTCGCGGATGTGATGCCGGGCCTTGCGCTCGGGGTTGTTGCGCTTGGCGTAGTAGTCCGGGCCGAGGTCGATGAACTGGGCGTCGGTGTCGGAGAGCAGCGCCCAGATGATGACCAGGATCGAGCGGCCGATCGCGACGATGGCCCGCTTCTTGCCGCGGCGTCGGGCGATCCGCCGATATCGCTCACCGAGGAACGTGTCGGTGCGGGCGGCGCTGACGGCGGCCTCGCCGAGCACGCGGGCCAGGTAGCGGTTGCCCTTGCCGCTGGCTGCCTTGCCGGTAGGGCGGCCTGCGGACTGGTTGACCCCGGGTGCGAAGCGGGCCCAGGAGGCCAGGTGTGCTGGGGTCGGGAAGCGGGTCATGTCGGTGCCGATCTCGGCCAGGATCATCTGCGCGGCGACCGGTCCCACGCCGGGGATCGCGTCGAGTTTGGCGACCGCGGGTGCCAGCTCACCGATCTGTTCGTCGATGCGAGCCTGCACGGCGGTGATGTCGGCGGTGGCTTCATCGACGCGGTGCAGCATCTGGGCGAGCAGGAAGGCGTGGTGGTCGGTGAATCGGCCGGTCAGGGCCTCGGTCAGGCGGGCGGTTTTGGAGCGCAGGCTGCCCCGGGCCAGGTTGGCGAGCACCGCCGGATCGCGTTCGCCGGCGATGAGCGCGGCCATCATCGCCCGTCCGGACGCGCCGAACGGATCGCTGACCACGGCCGTGAGCTTGATCAGCGCGTCCTCGAGCAGCTTGTCCACCCGCTGCTTCTCCGCGGTGCGCACCGCGAGCAGGTCCACCCGGTAGCGGGTCAAGTCACGCAGCGCCCGGATGGCCGGCGGGGGCACGAAGGACGGGCGCAGCATCTGCCGCTCGGCGACCTTGCACAGCCACACCGCATCCAGCCGGTCGGTCTTGGGCCGGCCCGGCAGGTGCTTGACGTCGTGCGCGTTGACCAGCCAGGTCTCGAACCGGTTCTCGAGCAGGTAGAACGGCGCCCGCCAGTAGTCGCTGGTCGCCTCCATCACCACCCGGGTCACGCCGAGCTCGGCGAGCCAGTCACCCAGCTCGAGCAGCGCGGCGGTCATCGTGGAGACGGTGCGAACCTCCTGCATCCGCTGCCGGCCCGGGCCGGGCACCCGGGCGCAGCACACCACCTCGGCCTTGGCCACATCCAGCGCGGCGACCCGCTCGATGATCTCGGGCTCGTCGGTGTCGATCCGCATCGCCTTCGCCTCCCCGGTCTCGTTGTGGGGCGGTCACCCGTGGGAGCTGCAGGGAAAGGCGAATCTGATCCTCGTGCTCGAAGCACACGCAACGGCCCACAGCGCAGCTCCCGGCGCCCGACTTCAGACCGGCCACGATCGACCAAGCCACCACGACGTCGACGGGTGGCCGCGCACCATTTTCGGCCCGGAACGGCGCTCCCCGACAGGGGACACCCAGGACTTCAGGGACAGGGAGCAGAGTTGCCCGCCCGCCACCGCTGTCCGGGCCCGATGCCGATCCGCTCCGACACCCGGCCGGAACGACGCTCGTGTCGCGAGCCGCATGTCGCCACCGCGCGCGAGCACGCGGCGTTGAACGACGTCATCGACGCAGTCCCTTTGGGGCACTAGGCCTACGGCCGTCGCCGGACCTTCGCCGCGTCTGGGAGAACCAATTCCCCGTTGTTCCAGTCCCGCCCCGCGGCCGGCCCGCTCTCGCTCATACTGGGCGCCGTGAACGCAGTGGCGCAGACCTTCGCGATCATCGCGGCTGTGTGCGGCGTCACAGCGTTCGTATTGGAAAGCTTCTTGTTCGGACGGCCGAGTGTGCAGACCTTCCTTCTCGGAAGGCCGGAACCGGCGGCAAGCGTCCGAATGTGGGCCTTCAACCAGGGCTTCTACAACCTCTTCCTCGCAATTGGTCCGGCGGCCGGGGTCGTCGCGTATCACCTCGGACAGCAGAGTGCAGGTCGTGCACTGGTGATCTACGGCTGCGCGTTCATGACGGGGTGCGGTGTCATCTTGTTTGTTTCAGATCGACGGCTGTGGCGCGGCATGATCGGTCAGAGCGGACCACCACTGGTGGCCCTCATCGCGGCGCTCATGTAGCCGCGCCGCTCGGCCTAGCACCCGGGTCCCGGGGCGCTCCTCAAGCGGTGTGGCTTCGAGGTCCGTGGGGCCGCCCGGCGCTTCGGTCGTCGTGGGAGCGTTGCTGGCGTTCCTCGACGCGGGGTGGACCGCATCGTCGGCGGTGTCGTGAGCCGGCTCGCTGGGAGCGTCGAGGCGCGCTCGCACGGACCGTCGGACGGATCGGTCGGTGTCCCTAGGTGGGCCGTTTAGGGCGACCCGCGACGGGCCGCGACGGACGGGGCGCCAGTCCCCGTCAGCGGCGGCACCACGCGCCAGCGGCACGGACCCCACACACAGCCCCGAAGCGCAACCAGAGCGGCAACGCAGCCTCGCCGCAGTCAAGGCAAGTCCTGCTCAGTGCGCCGCGGCACGAGCACCGGGCGGGTGGGCCCACCGGGGAGGGTGTCCTCCTCACGGAGGGGCTGGTGCACCGCACGCTGTCGCTGGAGGCTTTCGGCGGCCGCCGAAGTCGACTGCTGGACCGACACCTGCGCCGGCTGGCGGCGTGCTGGTGACGGCCGGCGGGCCAATCAGAACCGGACGGTCTGCCGCTCGTCGTACGTCCCTCCGTCGTCGTCCTGCCAGGTCAGCTGCAGTGTCCCCATAGTGCTGGCGTTGCTGAAGCCGGCGAACACCGGGAACTGAACGCTGCCACCGCGGGCCAGATACTCGACCGGCTCCGCGCCGTGGATCTGCGGCCCCTCCTGACCTTCCACCTACGCCACCGTCACGGCCCGCGCGGTGGACCCTCCGTCGTTCGTGAGCACCAGGTAGTGCCGCGTCCTGTAGCTGAACTTCCCCTTGGTGTCGACGCCAGACTGTTCGCGTTCCTCCGCGGCGCTGGCCACCACCCGTGGCTGACCGGCGGCCGGGGTGGCTGGCGCCTCCGGGGTCTGCAAGCCGAACCGGTCGCGGACGAGTCCGAGCAGCGCCCGGCGAGCCTGGTCGACCAGGGACGGGATGGTTTCGTACCGGCCGAGCAGTCCCCAGCTCTCCGCCTTCTTGCGGAAGTCGCGCACCGCCTGCAGCTGGTCCAGGTCCATGCTGGAGGGCACCGCCGGCATGCCCGAGAAGTAGAGCAGCACCGGTTTGCCGGCCGCGCGGAATCCCTCCACCTCATGAACGGTGCCGCTGGCCGCGTCCGGGGTGGGCGTGCCCAGCCGGGTCCAGAACACGCCGAGCAGCACGTCCGCCTGCTCGGCAACCTGCCGGTCGATCAGGTGCTGCGGGTGATCGCCCAGCTCCGGCCGGGAGTGCGTCTCCCAGCCGACGGGCAGGAGCACCACCCGGTATGCGGCCGCGTGTTCGTCGTTCCACGCCCAGATGGCTTCCCGCAGCGCCTGGCGCTCCGCGGCTACGTCCCCCGGGGACGCGATCAGCACCTGCACCACGTTCGCTGAGAACGGCATGGCAACCCCCCGTGTTTGATGCAAACCCGGGAGGACGTTATCGGGCCGGGTTCACAGGTTCGGTGGGTCTCAGCGCACAGGCAGCGCACCCCAGGGGTGTGTCCTGAGGCCGCCTTCAGAGACGCCTCGTCGGCAGATGATCAGCTGCTGCCGATGCGGCGCCCGCTCTCCGCGCCGACGACCTGAAGACCTCAAGATCATCCGCCGTCACAGACCCGTGAATACCGGTGCTGCAGGCGCGCGCCAGCGCGGGGCGGGCGAAGCCCGTCCTCCAGTACTTGTCCAGTAAGTCGGGCGGCCGGATCGAGGACCACGGTGTGCCCGAGGCGTTCAAGCTGGGCGACCAGCCTGCGGGTGTGCGCCTCGTCGTGGCGCTTGGCCAACCAGTCCGGCCCGAGGTCTCGGTAGGGCTCGTCGCGCAGCAGCATGAAGTAGGCGGAGACAAGCATCGAGTGGGCGACCGCGACCGCCGCCCGGCTCATGCCCCGCCGGCTGGTGAGCCGGGCGAACTGGGCCGACAGGTAGTTGCTGCCCTTCATCCGCCCCACCGAGCCGGCCGCCTCGACCAGCATCGCAGTCAGCCACTTGTTGCCATGCGGGGCGGCCGTCGGATGCCGCTTGCCAGCCGACTCGTGCACTCCCGGCGCCAACCCCGCCCAAGAGGCCAGATGCTCAGCGGTCGGAAAGCGAGACATGTCCCCGCCAGTCTCGGCCAGGATCACCTGCGCCACCTTGGGACCCACTCCGGGAATGGTTTGCAGCAGTTCCAGCTGGTGCGCCCAGGGCTGGCAGGCGGTGGCCAGGACCGCGTCGAGCTCGGCGAGGGCGTCCTCGATGAGCTGCACCCGGTGCAGCATCGTTCGGGCCAGCTGAGCATGCTGATCGTTGAAGTTGCCGGTCAGCGCCTCGACCAGCTGCGGGATCTTGATCCGCATCTTGCCCTTGGCCAGCTCGGCCAGCACCCGTGGATCACGCTCGCCGGCGATCAGCGCGGTCAGCATCGCCCGGGCCGAGACCGCTGGTCAGACTGGCCGCCACCGACGACAGCTTGATGCTCGCGTCCTCCAGCATCAGCTCCAGCCGGGGGGGACCTCCCGCGTCCGGTCGCCCATCAACTGCACCCGATAGCGGGTCAGCATCCGCAGCCGCCGAATGTCGGGCGGCGGCACGAACGACGGCCGCAGCAATCCGCACTCCAGCAGCTGGGCGATCCACTCCGCGTCCCGGACATCGGTCTTCGGCCGGCGCACCGCCTTGATGTGCGCGGCGTTGACCAGCAAGGTGTCCATGACCTCCTCCAGGCAGTAGAACGGCGCCTTCCAGTAGGTCGACGTCGACTCCATCGCCGCGATCGTCACGCCCTCGGCCAGCAGCCAGTCCCGCATCACCTGCAGCGCTCGAGTGGTCGTCGGAAATGTCCGCGTCTCCGACCGCCGCCCACGCCGCGCCCCGGGCGTGCGCCCGCACGCCACCAGCGTCGCCTTACCGATGTCCAGCCCGGCGACCCGCTCGTACAGCACCTCCACTGCCGTTCCCTCCCCTGCTCGCCACCGATTCGGTGTCGTCCGGAGGGACCTCTGCCTGGAGACAGACCCACGCGCTCGCAGCCGCAATCAAGGGCACCCGAGGACCCCGCGCCATACACCTCTGCGGGCTCTCCCGCACCACTGTGTGTCGACGTCGCCGGACCCGAACGCATTCTCATCGCCAAGGGCGGCGATCAAGATCGCGATGGATTACACCTCTTGCTCATCGGAGTCTGATGCCACCTGGGGAAAGACACGGTTCCGGCAGGTACGAGGAACTACTGTCTGCTCCATGGGCGAGACCGGCAGGGTCGAGGATCCCCTCGCGGGGTGGGATCCGAGGCGCCGTTCGGCGCTAGAGCGCCTGTGGCACCGGTTTCAAAGGGCGTCGGGCGGGGCGCGCCTGAGTGACCAGGTGATCGCCGACCGACGAAGAGAGACAGCGGCGAGCGACGGCCAGGAGTCTGCCGGCCAGTGATCGTCCTCGACGCCTCCGCGCTGTTGGCATTGCTCAACCACGAGCCCGGCTGGGAGGTCGTGGCCCGCGTGGCCTCTGCTGAGGACATGACCATCAGCGCGGTCAACTACTCCGAGGTGCTGCAGAAGGCCGCCCGGATCGGTATCGCTTCGGGGGAGATCGACCAGGTCCTGGACGAACTGGCGATCACCGTCACGCCCTTCGGCCGCCTGGACGCCCGGCTCGCGGCGTCGTTCTACCGCCACCGGTCGGACCTGAGCCTTGCCGACCGGGTGTGCCTGGCTTTCGGACGCAGCCTGGACAGCGCGACGTACACCACCGACCGGCAGTGGCTGAACTGGGCCGATGACCTTGGTGTGCGGGTCGTTGCCATCCGCTGACGCTGGTCCCTGCTCGGCAATCAGGCCCGGGTGGAGTTCTCGTCCTCGCGAGGGCGCTCGATGCGCTGCTGGAGAAGGACTGGAGCCCTGGTCGGCAGCATCGGCGGCTGTCAAGCCCGGGTCCACAGGCCCGGGCCCGTCCACAGGCACTGGCCGGAGCGCTCGCCATGAATCCGGATGCCTCGCACGCTGACCGAGCCCGCTGCAGAAGGGCCGACAGCCGAGGAGACCCCATGGGCAGGCCGCCACTGGCCGTGGGGACCTTCGGGACGATTCGTTTCGAGCGGCTCGGCAGGAACCGCGTGCAAGCGTCGACCAGCTTCCGCGATCCCGACGGTCGGCGCCGTCACGTCCTGCGCGCCGGCCCGACTCGAGCACAGGCCGAGCGGCTGCTGCGTGAAGCTCTCCGTGACCGTGCCAACACCGCGGCCCCTCCCCTGCCGGCCGACAGCCGGCTCAGCGCCATGGCCGCCCAATGGCTGGCCGACACCGACGCCAGCGACCTGGCGATCGGCACCAAGCGGCTGTACCGGTTCGCTGTCCAGTCCTACGTGCTGCCCGGCCTCGGCGAACTGCTCCTGCGCGAGCTCACCGTTACCACCGTCGACCGCCTGTTCACCGCCGTTGCCGCCCAGCACGGCCCGGCCGCGGCCAAGTCCACCCGCAGCGTGCTGTCCGGCATCCTCGGGCTCGCCGTCCGCCACGGGCTGCTCCCCACCAATCCGGTGCGCGACGCCCCGGCCCGTCGCACCGGCCGCAGCCAACGACGCCCCCGCGCGCTCAGCAGCGAGGACGTCGACCTCCTGCGCGCCCGTCTGGCCGCCGATGCCGCGGCGGTCCGCCGGGACCTGCCCGATCTCGTCGACTTCCTCCTGGGCACGGGCCTGCGCATCGGCGAGGCCTGTGCGCTGCGCCCGGCCGACGTCGACCTCAACGCCGGCACGCTGACCGTCACCGGCACCGTCATCCGGCAGCCCGGTCACGGACTGATCATCCAGGACGTGCCCAAGACCGGCGCCGGGCGACGCACCATCCCCCTGCCCGCACGCACCCTGGACCTGCTCCGCCGCCGCCTCGCCGACCTGCCCTCACAGGAGGGCGCCCCTGTGCTCTTCCCCAGCCCGAACGGTCACCTGCGCGACCCCAGCAACACCAGCGGCGACCTCCGCCAAGCCTTGGACCGGGCCGGCCTGCCCTGGGTCACCTCGCACACCTTCCGCAAGACCGTGGCCACCCGACTCGACGACGCCAGACTGTCCGCCCGCCAGATCGCCGACCACCTCGGCCACAGCCGGCCCAGCCTCACCCAGGACGTCCACCTCGCCCGTGGAACCGCCAGCGTGCGTACAGCGGCAGCCATCCGCCGGGCCCTGTAGCGAGCCGCCGCCGACGTCAGACGACGCGAAAGTTGGGGGGAAACAGCAAACAGCGCAATTAATGGTCCCCGGATCTCACGATCGACGAGGTGCTGACCAGGAGCTTTGCTCCCCCGATTGGACTCGAACCAATAACCCTGCGATTAACAGTCGCATGCTCTGCCAATTGAGCTACGGGGGATCGGCGGGCGCTGCCCGCGCGACGGATCGAGAGTACCTGACGCCTCCGGGCCGCCCGGGACCGGCTCGTGGAGCCGCGCGTCGGGTGTCTCACAGGTAGCGTGATCACGACGTTCCCAGCCCCCAGGAGGTCCCCCGTGGCGAAGCTGTCCTTCCTCGCCGGTTTCGGTGCCGGCTACGTGCTGGGCGCTCGCGCCGGCCGCGAGCGCTACGAGCAGATCCGCCGCGCCTGGGAGCACGCCAAGGACGACCCGAAGCTGCAGAGCGTGGCGGGCATGGCGCAGGCCCGCGCCGACGCCGTCGTCCAGGGCGTCAAGGCGAAGATGGGGAGCGACGCCCCGCAGTAGTCCGGGGCGGGTCGCCGGGCGCGGGTGCGGGGGCCTGGCGCTCGGCGTGCACCTGCACCTCGATCGACGTCGGTGGGCCACCGGGTCCCAGATCTCCTCCAACGGCGCGAGCACCGAGCCCGGGATGCCGCGCCGCCGCGCCCGCCGGCCCAGCAGAGCGAGGCCGACCGGGACGCCGACGAGCACGGTCGCGCCCCCGACGGCCACCGCGAGCTCGCCCACGCTCAGTCCGGCTGTTCGGCCGCGACGGCGTCGGCGAGCTTCTGCCGCGCCACCTCGCGGGCGGCCGGGTCGTTGCGGTCGGCGTCGTCGTCGAACACGACGGTCCACTCGCGCGCGGCCTGACCGGGCAGCCGCCGGGCGACCAGGACCACCCCTCCCCCGCCGGGCAGCGGCGACCGGCGGCTGGCGACGACGGTCTGGTCGACCCGCCGCCGGAGCACGGCCGGCAGGTCGCCGGCGTCGGCCAGCGCGTGCCGCTCGGCGGGCAGCCGCGCCTGCACGCCGGGCTCCACCTCGGTCAGCGGCGTGACGACGAACGTGCCGCCGTCCCCTTGCTTCTTCCAGGTGGCCGTGCCGACCTCGTGCCAGGGCAGCACGCCGACCTCGCCGGCCTGCTCCAGCGGCAGGTCGGCCGGCACCCGGCGCAGCCCGCGCGAGGTCGCGGCCAGCCAGCCCTCCTCGCCGGCCAGCACGCCCCAGGCGAGCACCCGCTCGTCGGGGTCCGACGACGCCTGGACGACGGCGCGCACCAGCTCCGGCGGTCGCGCGAACCGCCGCCGCAGCGTGTCCACCAGGCTCATGGCGTCAGCCCGCCCATCGCCCGCTCGCGCAGCGACCGCGCCTGCTGCTCCAGCGCCAGCAGTTTCATGAACGCCTTGTTGTAGGCGTCGGCCTCCTCGACCGGGTTCATCCGCTGCAGCCGGCCCTTGAGCGCGGCCACCTCGCGGACGGTCGCCATCTCCTGCAGCCGGGCAAGGATCGCGTTGACGTACACGGTGTCGGACTCTCCGCCGATCGAGCGCAGCGGCTCGACGGCCAACGCCGTCAGCTGTGCCCGCGCCGTCTCCCGGTCGCAGTGGCGGGCCACCTCGTCCAGCCATTCCGGCCCGGTCACCCGGGCCGCGGCCGCTCCCCCGGCGGCGGCGACCGCCGCGGCGACGGCGGCGTAGTCGGGGTCGGTGTAGGACTCGGGCGGGATCGCGTCGAACGAGGGACCGGCGACCTCCGGCACCTGCAGCGCCGCCTTGACCGCCTCCCGCTCGACGCCGACGGCGATCTCGTCGGGGCCGCGCCGCGGCACCCGCCCCCGGCCGCGGCTCTGCGTGGGGACGTCGCCGCCGGTCACCCGGCGCACCCGCTCCAGCACCTCGGCCTCGTCGGTGTTGCCGATCAGCCCGGCCAGCCGCCGCGCGTAGGCCGGGCGCAGCGCGTGGTCCTTGATCTGCGCGAGCAGCGGCGCCGTGCGCTCGAGCGCGGCGACCCGGCCCTCGACGGTGTCGAGGTCGTAGTCCTGCAGCGTCGTCCGGAGCACGAACTCGATCAGCGGGGTGCGCCGCGCGACCAGGTCCCGGACGGCGGCGTCGCCGTGCGCCTGCCGCAGCTCGCACGGGTCGCGGCCGTCGGGCTCGACGGCGACGAAGGTCTGCGCGACGAAGCGCTGGTCCTCCTTGAACGTCTTCATCGCCGCCGCCTGGCCGGCCGCGTCGCCGTCAAAGGTGTAGACGACCTCGCCGCGGAACTCGTCCTGGTCCATGAGCAGCCGGCGCAGGACGGCGATGTGCTCCGGGCCGAACGCGGTGCCGCAGGACGCCACCGCGGTGGTGACCCCGGCCAGGTGGCAGGCCATGACGTCGGTGTAGCCCTCCACGACGACCGCCTGGTGCCGGCGGGCGATGTCGCGCTTGGCCCGCTCGATGCCGTAGAGCACCGAGCTCTTCTTGTACAGCGGCGTCTCGGGGGTGTTCAGGTACTTGGGGCCGGGGTCGTCGTCCATCAGCTTGCGGGCTCCGAAGCCGATGACGTCGCCGGTGATGTCGCGGATCGGCCAGATGAGCCGACGGTGGAACCGGTCGATCAGCGACCCGCGGCTCGATTCCTTCGCGAGGCCCGCGGTGACCAGCTCCTGCTGGCTGAAGCCCTTGCCGCGCAGGTGCCGCGTGAGCGCGTCCCAGCCGCCCGGCGCGAAGCCGCACCCGTAGTCGACGGCGACCTGCCGGTCGAAGCCGCGGTCGGCGAGGAACTGCCGCGCCGGCACCGCCTCGGGCGTGCGCAGCTGCTCGGCGTAGAACTCCGCGGCCGCGGCGTTGGCGGCGACCAGCCGGGCCCGCTGCCCGGCCTGCGCCCGGTCGGGCGCACCCGTGGGCCGCCCGCCGTCGTCCTCGTAGTGCAGCTCGACATTCGCCTTGCCGGCCAGGTGCTCGACCGCCTCGGAGAACGACAGGTGATCGATCTTCTGGATGAAGGCGATCACGTCGCCGCCTTCCCCACACCCGAAGCAGTGGTACAGCCCGCGTGCCGGCGTGACGTGGAAGGACGGCGACTTCTCGTCGTGGAACGGGCAGAGGCCCTTGAGGCTCCCGCCACCGGCGCGCTTGAGCTGCAGGTGCTCGCCGACCACCTCGTCGATCCGGCTGCGCTCGCGCACCAGCGCGATGTCGGCCGCCCGGATCCGCCCACGCCCGGCCATCAGCTGCTGCCCCCGATCACGGCGGCGCCGGTGGCGGCGGTGACCGTCGCGGTGTTGCGGCGGCTGATCACCAGCTCGACCCACAGCAGGAAGACCTGCTGCTCCAGCGGCAGCTCGTCGGCGGTGAGCGTCGGTCGCGGCGACCAGCCGCCGGTCGACCCGCTCTCGGCGATCTGCCGCCCACCGGCGAGGTAGCGGTGGGCGCCCTTCCAGAACGAGACGACCTGCAGCTCCACCGGCGTCCCGGCCAGGTCGAGCCCCCAGGTGCCCTTCCACATCGAGGTCTGCCGGGCCGTGAGCAGCGCCGTCCCCTCCGGGTCGGTCGCGCGCCGGGCCGTCAGCGTCCCCTTGGCCTTGGCGTAGACCCACTCCGCCTCGCCGATGACCGCCGTGGCGGCCTCCTTCCAGTTCGCCGCGCGCAGGACCGCCACCACGGCGCCGTCGCGCAGCACCGGCAGCTCGCCGTTCGCGACGCCCGCCGTGCCCGCCTTGCCCAGCTCCAGCACCGCCGTCACCCGATCCCCGGCGCGCCGGCGACGCTCTCGCCGGTCGCGCGGTAGAGCAGGTAGGCCGCCGTCTCCCGCAGGATGTAGCGGAACTGCGTGGCGCGGGTCTGCACCGCCGGACCCTGGCGCGTGGGCGAGCTCTCCGCCTCCATGCCCGAGTCCTCGGCCATCCGCTCGGCACGCAGCGCGTGCCACGGGTCGGTCACCAGAACCGCCGTCGTCCAGCCGCGCTCCTCGAACGCCGCGCCGACCGCCCGCATGCTCTCCAGCGTGTCGACGCCCTCGGGCAGGGCGAGCAGCGCGTCGTCCGGCACCCCGGAGTTCGCGAGGTAGGCGGCACCCGCCTCGGCCTCGGTGAACTGGTCGCCGGCGGCCTTGCCGCCCACCGTCACGATCACCGGGGCCACGCCCTGCTCGTAGAGCGTGAGCGCGTGCTCCAGCCGCGCCTCGAAGATGGACGACGGGACGCCGTTGTACTGCGCCGACCCCAGGACGACGATCGCGTCGCTCCCCGGCCGGGAGTCCTGCCGCGCCGTCCACCAGATGCCCAGCGCCGTGGACACGACGAGCAGGAAGACGGCGAGCACGGCGGCCGCGACCACCCTGCTCACCCAGCTGCCCAGCCGCACCCCCACGCGTCATGGGTACCACGCGGGGCCGACCGGGTGAGGCGCCTGGGGACGGTGTGCCGCCTCAGCTGCCGACGTGCTCCGCGCCGAGCGCCGCGCGACCGGCCTCCAGCCGGGCCACCGGCACCCGGAACGGCGAGCAGGACACGTAGTCCAGGCCCACCTCGTGGAAGAAGTGCACCGACTCGGGATCGCCGCCGTGCTCGCCGCAGATGCCCAGCTTCAGGTCGGGCCGGCCGCGGCGGCCGCGCTCGACGGCGAACTTGACCAGCCGGCCGACGCCGTCGCGGTCGAGCGACTCGAACGGCGAGATCCCGAAGATCCCCTTGTCGAGGTAGGCGTGGAAGAACGCCGCCTCGACGTCGTCGCGCGAGAAGCCCCACGTCATCTGGGTGAGGTCGTTGGTGCCGAAGGAGAAGAACTCGGCCGAGTGGGCGATCTCCTCGGCGGTGAGCGCCGCCCGCGGCACCTCGACCATCGTGCCGATCGGCACCTGCAGCTCCACCCCGTGCTCGGCGCAGATGTCGGCGATCACCTTCTCCGACTCCTCGCGGATCGCCTCCAGCTCCTGCACCGCACCCACCAGCGGGATCATCACCTCCGGCCGCGGGTCGCCGCCGGCCTTCTTCCGCTCGCACGCCGCCTCGACGATCGCGCGCACCTGCATCGCGAACAGCCCGGGTACGACCAGCCCCAGCCGCACGCCGCGCAGGCCGAGCATCGGGTTGGACTCGTGCAGCCGGCGGACGGCGGCCAGCAGCCGCAGCTGTCCCTCGTCGGGCTGCCCCTCGGCCTCGGCGACGGCGACCCGCACCGACAGCTCGGTGAGGTCGGGGAGGAACTCGTGCAGCGGCGGGTCGAGCAGCCGCACCGTCACCGGCAGGCCGTCCATGGCCTCGAAGATCTCGGTGAAGTCCTGCTTCTGCATGGGCTCGAGCGCGTCGAGCGCGGCCTGCCGCTCCTCGTCGCCCTCGGCCAGGATCAGCTTCTCCACCAGCTGCCGCCGGTCGCCCAGGAACATGTGCTCGGTCCGGCACAGGCCGATGCCCTGCGCGCCGAATCGGCGGGCCCGCGCGGAGTCCTCGGGCGTGTCGGCGTTGGTCCGGACGCCGAGCGTCCGCCGGGAGTCGGCGTGCGTGAGGATCCGGTGGACCGCCTTGACCAGGTCGTCGGCGTCCGCGGCGTCGGGGTCCAGCTCACCCTCGAAGTAGCGGACGACGGACGACGGCTCGACCGGCACCTCGCCCAGCCACACCCGGCCGGTGGAGCCGTCGATGGAGATGACGTCGCCCTCGTTCACCACCGTGCCGTCGGGCGCGGTGAACTTCCCCGCCTTGGTGTCGACCTGCAGCTCCTCGGCGCCGCACACGCAGGTCTTGCCCATCCCCCGCGCGACCACGGCCGCGTGCGAGGTCTTGCCGCCGCGGCTGGTGAGCACGCCCTGCGCGGCGATCATCCCGGACAGGTCGTCGGGGTTGGTCTCCCGCCGGACCAGGACGACCTTCTCCCCCTTCTGCGCCTCCTCCACGGCCCGCTCGGAGGAGAACACCGCCTTGCCGACCGCGGCGCCGGGCGAGGCGTTCATGCCCTGGGTGAGCTGCCGGGCGTCCCCGCCGGAGACGAACCGCGGGAACATCAGCTGGGCGAGCTGGTCGCCGGTGACCCGCCGGACCGCCTCGTCCATGTCGATGAGGCCCTCGTCGACCAGCTGGGTGGCGATGCGGAAGGCCGCCGCGGCGGTCCGCTTGCCCACACGGGTCTGCAGCATCCACAGCTTGTTGCGCTCGACGGTGAACTCGATGTCGCACAGGTCGCGGTAGTGGCCCTCGAGCTGGGACATGATCGACATCAGCTCGTCGTAGGCGCCCCGGTCGATCTGCTCGAGCTCGGTGAGCGGCACGGTGTTGCGGATGCCGGCGACGACGTCCTCGCCCTGCGCGTTCTGCAGGTAGTCGCCGTAGACGCCCTGCTCGCCGCTGCCCGGGTCGCGGGTGAACGCCACGCCGGTGCCGGAGTCCATGCCGAGGTTGCCGAAGACCATGGCGACGACGTTGACCGCGGTCCCGGCGTCGCCGGGGATGCGCTCGCGGCGGCGGTAGAGAATCGCCCGCGGCGAGTTCCAGCTGTCGAAGACGGCGTTGATCGCCAGGTCCATCTGCTCGCGCGGGTCCTGCGGGAAGTCGCGCTCGGTGTGGTCGCGGACGATGGCCTTGAACCGCTCGACGACGTCCTTGAGGTGCTCGGTGTCGAGGTCGAGGTCGAGCTCGGTGCCCTGCTCGCGCTTGACCTCGTCGAGCGCGTCGTCGAACAGCTCGCCCTCGATGCCGAGCACGGTCTTGCCGAACATCTGGATCAGCCGGCGGTAGGAGTCCCACGCGAAGCGCTCGCTGCCCGACTGCGCGGCCAGACCCTGCACCGACTCGTCGTTGAGGCCGACGTTGAGGACGGTCTCCATCATCCCGGGCATGCTCGCCGCGGCCCCGGAGCGGACCGACACCAGCAGCGGGTCCGCGGGATCGCCGAGGGTCTTGCCCATGGCCTTCTCGAGCGCCGTCAGGTGCTCGGTCACCTGGTCGGCCAGCTCACCGGGCGGCGCCCCGTGCTCCAGGTAGTGGCGGCAGGCGTCGGTCGTGATCGTGAAACCGGGCGGGACGGGCAGCCCCAGGTTGGTCATCTCGGCGAGGTTCGCGCCCTTGCCGCCGAGCAGGTCCTTCTGGTCCTTGCTGCCTTCGCTGAAGTCGTAGACCCACTTCACGATGCCCACCTCCGCACCCGGTCAGCCGCCGCACCCATCGTCGTGGAAAGGTGCGGCGACCGGCAGACGTCTTGGACGTCCTGTCGAGAATGTTGGAGAAGATCGTGGCGGACGACGCCGCCGAAGGCGAGCCCGGGAAGGGTGACACGGGTCACCCGGGCGCCGGGATGTCCCCGGCGCCCGGTCCCGCGGTGGTCAACCGACCAGGATGAACCCGAGGACGGCGAAGACGACGACCAGCAGGCAGACGATGATGCCGACGATGAGGCCGGTGCGGTTCTTCGGCGAGGGCGGCGGCGAGACGTAGCTCGGGAACCCCGTGGCGAACTGGGTCGGCTGCTGCTGCTGCGGCGTGGGGGCGAACTGCGGCTGCGGCGGGAGCTGGACCTGGCCGGGGAAGACGACCTGCGTCGGCGCAGCGGGCTGCGGTGCGGCCGGCGGCGCCGGAGCGTAAGCGGGCCCCTGCGCCGGTGCGTAAGCGGGGCCCTGGGGGCCGGCAACGGGCGGGTACGGCGGCTGCGACAACGGACTTCCTCTCGAGCGGGCCCGGCGGTCGGTCAGCCGGGCGGCGCCATGGTTGCAGGCTCGTCCGCTCATGAGAAGGCTTACGGCCCCGCCTCTCCGCGCTCCCGCGAACCGGAACTCAGCCGGACGACGACGTTCCGCAGACCTTCGCGCCGCCCTGGCTGACGACCGTCAGGAACGTGCTGGTCACCGCCCCGTCGTCGGTCCACTCGACCTCCACGCGCTGCGCCGAGCCCTCGCCGTCCTCGGCGCCGACGACCTCCCCGGTGCCGGGCACGAGGTACTCGTCGGCGAGCCGGTCGGGCGCCACGCGGGCCTGCTCGGACTCGCACAGCAGCTCGAACGCCGTCTCGGTGTCGCCCTGCTGCAGGGCGGCGACGAAGACGCCGGCCACCTCGCGCGCCTGCTCGTCGGCCGAGCCCTTGACCAGCGGCAGGGCCAGCGCGGCGGCGACCGCCGCCAGCACGGTGCCGCCGAGGACGACCACCAGCAGGCCGCGTCGGCTGCGGGCCGCCCCGGTGTGCAGGGGCTCGGGGCCCTCGTCGTACAGGTACGGGCCCTGGGTCACCCCCCGCTCACCTCCAGCTCGGCGCCGGCGGGCGGGCGCGGGTCGTCGCGGTCGGCCAGCCAGCCCTCCGGCAGGGCCACCGGCCGCGGCGGGCTGGTGCGCCCGCGCGGGGCGCCCAGCACCTCCAGGGGGTAGGGCTGCTCGGGGATGCGGTCGAGCAGGCCGGCCAGCTCGTCGAGGCTGCTGACCATCGCCAGCCCGCGGCGGACGTCGGAGCCGACCGAGAAGCCCTTGAGGTACCAGGCGACGTGCTTGCGGAAGTCGGTGCAGCCGTGCCGCTCCCCCTGCTCCTCGCTCAGCAGCGTCGCGTGCCGGAGCATCACCGCGGCCACCTCGCGCAGGCTGGGCAGCGCCCGCTCCGGCGTCCCGGCGAAGGCGGCGGCGAGGTCGCCGAACAGCCAGGGCCGGCCCAGGCAGCCGCGGCCGATGACGACGCCGGCGCACCCGGTCTCGGCGACCATGCGCAGCGCGTCGTCGGCCTCCCAGATGTCGCCGTTGCCGAGCACCGCGATGTCCACGTGCTCCACCAGGCGGGCGATGTGCGACCAGTCCGCCGTCCCGCTGTAGAGCTGGTCGGCGGTGCGGCCGTGCAAGGTGATCGCGGCGGCGCCGGCGTCCTCCGCGATCCGCCCCGCCTCCAGGTAGGTGTGGTGCTCGGCGTCGATGCCCACGCGGGTCTTGACCGTCACCGGGACGTCGCGGGCGGCGGCCACCGCGGCGCGCACGATGTTCTCGAACAGCCGCCGGCGCCACGGCAGCGCCGAGCCGCCGCCCTTGCGGGTCACCTTGGGCACCGGGCAGCCGAAATTGAGGTCGATGTGCGCCGGGCGGGTGCCGGCGACGTCCTCGTCGACGAGCATCTCAACCGCCCGGCCGACCGTCGCCGGGTCGACGCCGTAGAGCTGCACGGAGAAGGCGTCCTTCTCGTCGGGCGTGGCCCGGACCATCTGCAGCGTCTTCTCGTTGCGCTCGACCAGCGCCCGCGTGGTGATCATCTCGCAGACGTAGAGGCCGGCGCCGAACTCGCGGCACAGCGTGCGGAACGCCGGGTTCGTGATGCCGGCCATCGGGGCGAGGACGACGGCGGGGTCGACGGTGAGCGCGCCCAGCCGCAGCGGCGCGGTCGCCGTCGCCGGCTCGAGCGTCGTCGTCACTCCACCCAGGGTAAGTGGGTCGCGCCCGCGAGACCGGAAGACCCCCGACGGTGCGGGGGCCTCCGGCGCGCGTCCCGTCGACGGCTGCGCGGCGTCACCAGAGCGCTTGGACCAGGGTTCCGTCGTGCAAGGTGGCCGCCCTCCCCTTGCTCCAGTCCATGAAGGCCGGCAGGTCCTCCCAGCTCTCCATCGCCATCTTCCAGTGGTTGGGCACACCGGCCGGGGTCTCGTAGACCTCGTACAGGACGAAGATGGTGTTGCCGGTCGGCGCCGAGTTCGGGTCCGTCGGGTCCTCCAGCTGCGGACCCTTGGAGATCCGGTAGGACAGCAGCGCCTCGTCCCCCTCCCGGGGGTGGCCCGTCATCCACTGCGCGTGGCTCTCGAAGATGCGGTCGCCCTCGGCCACGTCGTCCGGGCCGACGACCCACATGACGCAGATGTTGGTCTTGCCCTTGTCGGACATCGTCGTTCCCCCTGATCCTCCGTTCGGCTCCCAGGCGGAGTGCGGGGACGTGGCGGTTCGGAGCAGGGATCGGGAGCAGGCCTCCTCGTGTCCGGGCTGCTCCTCGACGATGCGGGCCGGGCCGCACGACCCTGCCTCGGGTCCTGGGCGGCCGATCATGCTCCCGCCCGCCGGTGGCGACCAGATCCGGACGGCCCTGCCCTCAGCCGGCCCAGGCCGCCCAGAGCGCGGCGTAGCGGCCGCCGGCGGCGACCAGCTCGTCGTGGGTGCCGGCCTCGACCACCCGGCCGTCGTCCATGACCAGCACCCGGTCGGCGGCCCGCGCCTGGGTGAGCCGGTGCGCCACGGTCAGTGCCGAGCGCCCGCGCACCGCGGCGGCCGCGGCCTGCTCCAGCTCGCGCGCGCCGGCCGAGCCGGCCTCGGCGGTGGCCTCGTCGAGCACCACCACCGCCGGGTCGGCGAGGACCACCCGGGCCAGCGCCAGGTGCTGCGCCTGCGCCGGCGTCAGCGCCTCCCCGTGCTCGCCGACGACGGTGTCCAGCGCGTCGGGCAGCGCCTGCACCCACCGCAGCGCGCCGGTGGCGGCCAGGGCGGCGCACAGCTCGCCGTCGGTGGCGGCCGGGCGGGCCAGCGCGAGGTTGTCGCGCACGGTGCCGGCGAAGACGTGCACCTCCTGGGTGACGACGGCGATGCAGCGCCGCAACCGCTCGGGACCCAGCTCCCCCAGCGGCACGCCGCCGAACGTCACGGTGCCGGCGGTCGGCGCCAGCAGCCCCGCGGCGAGCCGGCCGAGCGTCGTCTTGCCGGCGCCGGTGGCCCCGACGACGGCCACCCGCTCCCCCGCCGCCAGCCGCAGCGTCACGTCCCGCACGACCGGCCGCCCCGGCACGTACGCGTAGGACACCGCGGACAGCTCGAGGTCGCGACCGGCCGGCTCGGCGCCGCCGGCCGCGGGCGGCTGCGGGAGCAGCGCCACCCCGGCGAGCCGGCTGAGCGACGCGCCGGCCGACTGCACCTCGTCGAGCACGAGCAGCAGCGCGCCCACCGGGTTGAACAGCCGGTGGAAGTACAGCGCGGCCGCGGTCACCGCGCCGACGGTCACCGCGTCGGCGCGCACCAGCAGGAACCCGGCCGTGAGGACGGCGGCGAGGCCGACGAACTCGGTGCGGTTGTTCCGGCCGAAGAACCGGGTGAGCAGCGTGAACACGTCGACCGACAGGGTCAGCGCCCCGCGGGAGGCCGCCTCGACCCGGGCCCGCTGGTCGGCCTCCAACCGCAGCGCCCGGAGCGTGCCCGCCCCCTGCAGCCCGGTGACCAGCGCCTGGGCGCGCTCCCCGTTGGCGGCCCGCTCCCGCCGGTACATCGGCCCCGAGCGGCCGAGGTACCAGCGGCTGGCGGCGGCGTACAGCGGCGCGACCACCAGCCCGGCCAGCCCGAGCCGCCAGTCCAGCGCGAACAGCCCGGCGGCGGTGAGGAGGACGGCCAGCAGCGAGTCGACCAGCAGCGGGACGGCGTCGACGAGCGAGCGGGCCACCGCGCGGACGTCGTCGCCGACGCGGGAGAGGAGGTCCCCGGCGCCGCCCCGCTCGACCTCGCCGGCGTCGAGGTGCACCGCCCGGTCGAGCACCCGCTCCCGCAGCTCGGCCAGCACCGGCTCGCCGGTCCGCGCGAGCAGCGCGATCGAGGCGGCCGTGCACGTGCCGCCGACCACGGCGGCCGCGGCGATCGCCAGCGCCGACGCGGTCACCGCGCCCGCGTCGCCGGCGGCCACCGCGTCGACGATCCGCCCGAGCATCCACGGCCCCACCAGGCCGGCCAGCCCCACCGCGGTGAAGGCGGCGATCGTGAGGACCAGGACCCCGCGGCGCCGGCGCGCCAGCGCCCAGGCCAGGCGGGCGGTCTCCCGGCGCCCGGCGACGGGCAGCAGAAGCCGGCTCACCGGGCCACCAGCGCGCGGTACACCGGGTCGTGCAGGAGATCGGCGTGCCGGCCCTCCCGGAGCTGCCCGCCGGCGACGAACAGCACGCGGCTCGCCTGCGCGAGGAGGGCCGGGCTGCCGGTGAGCAGCACCGTGGTGCACCGCGCTCCCGCGCCGTGCCGGGCCGCGCGCAGGCCCTCGGCGATGCGCTGCTCGGTGACCGCGTCGACCGCGCTGGTCGGCTCGGCCATGACGAGCACCGGCGTCCCGGTGGCCAGCGCCCGCGCGAGCGCGATCCGCTGCCGCTGGCCGCCCGACCACGCGGCGCCGTCCACGACGACCGGCTGCTCGAGCCCGTCGGGGTGCAGCGCGACGACGTCGGTGGCGGCCGACTGGCCGAGCACGCGGGCGAGCTCGTCGTCGGCCAGCCGCGACCGGGGGTCGACGGCCGACCGCAGGGTGCCCTCGAACAGGTCGATCCGGGTGTCGGTGACCAGCAGCCGCTCGCGGGCGGCGGCGGTGCTCAGCTCGCCGAGCGGCACCCCGCCGAGGACGACCCCGCCGCCGTCCTCCCCCCGGAGCCGGGCGACCAGGTCGCGGGTCAGCGCCGGGTCGTCGACCACCACCGCGAGCAGCTCCCCCGGGCGCGCGGTCACGACCGAGCCGGCCAGCTCCAGCGCCAGCTCGGGCGGGTCGGCCGCGTCGGTGCGGGACCCGGCGGCCACCAGCGGCGGGCCGGCGAGGAAGGCGGCGATCCGGCCGGCCGAGGCCCGCGAGGTGGCCGCCTGCGCGCCGAGCTCGCCCAGCCACTGGATCGGCCCGGACAGGAAGGCGGCCAGCCCGACGATGGCGATGAGCTCGCCGGTGCCGATGTCGCCGGCCAGCGCCGCCCGGCCGGCGAGCAGCGCGACGGCGGCGAGCAGCAGCCCGCCGAGGGCGACCGACAGGCCCGACAGGGCGCCCACCGAGCGCGCCATCGCGATGCTCGCCGTCCGCGCCCGCCGGCTCTCGGTGCGGAACCGCGCCGCGGCAGCGTCCTCGGCGCCGATGCCCTTGAGCGGCCGCAGGCCGCGCACGAGGTCGGTGGCCACCCCGGTGGCGCGGGCCACCGCCGCCTGGTGCTCCCCGCTGCGCCTCTCGATGCGGGGCGCGAGCAGCAGCGTCGCCGCCACCACGGCCGGCACCCCGCCGAGCACGACCAGCCCGACGACGACGTCGGCCCGGACCAGGACGACGGCGCCGGTCACCAGCGAGACCAGGGAGGCGACGGTGAACGACACCTGGTGCAGCACGTTGCCGACCGACTCGGCGTCGGAGGTGGCCAGCGACAGGGTCTCGCCGGGCAGCAGCTCGGTGCGCACGCCGCGGGGGTGCAGCACCCGGTCGGCGACCTCCATGCGGAGGTCGTGCGTCTCCTCCTGCATCGCCCGCACGGTCGTCCGGGCGCCGAACCGGTAGGCGAGGCTGAGGACGACGAACAGCACGGCCAGCCCGCCGAGCCACCGCAGCAGCGCGCCGACGTCGGCGCCGGCCACCGCCCGGTCGACGACCACGCCGATGAACACCGGGACGAGCGCCTCGCACAGCTGCCAGAGGCTGAGCAGCAGCACCGACAGCGCCAGCCGCCCGCGGTGCCGGCGCAGGGCGCGCAGCAGCAGCCGCCCGCCCGTCGTCGGGGCCTCAGCCACGGGACGGACGGGCGGTGCGCACGCGGGAAGGCTAGCCTGACCTTCCCCCGGCCCGGCTCAGCAGACGGGCAGCCGCTCCTTGAGGTAGCCCTCCACCCGGTCGAGGCCCACCCGCTCCTGCGTCATCGTGTCGCGCTCCCGCACCGTCACCGCGTCGTCCTCGAGGGTGTCGAAGTCGACGGTGAGGCAGTACGGCGTGCCGATCTCGTCCTGCCGGCGGTAGCGGCGGCCGATCGCGCCGGCGTCGTCGAAGTCGACGTTCCAGCTCTGCCGGAGCTTCGCGGCGAGGTCGCGGGCCTTGGGCGAGAGGTCGGCGTTGCGCGACAGCGGCAGCACCGCGGCCTTGACCGGCGCCAGCCTCGGGTCCAGCCGCAGCACCGTGCGGGTGTCGACGCCACCCTTGGTGTTGGGCGCCTCGTCCTCGGTGTAGGCCTCGATGAGGAACGCCATGAGCGAGCGGGTCAGGCCGGCCGCCGGCTCGATGACGTAGGGCACCCAGCGGGTGCCGGTCGCCTGGTCGAAGTAGGAGAGGTCGACGCCGGAGTGCTCGGTGTGGGTCTTCAGGTCGAAGTCGGTGCGGTTGGCGATGCCCTCGAGCTCGCCCCACTCGGAGCCCTGGAAGCCGAAGCGGTACTCGATGTCGACGGTGCGGGTCGAGTAGTGCGACAGCTTCTCCTTCGGGTGCTCGTAGTGCCGCAGGTTGTCCGGGGAGATGCCCAGGTCGGTGTACCAGCGGGTGCGCTCGTCGATCCAGTACTGGTGCCACTCGGCGTCGGTGCCGGGCTCGACGAAGAACTCCATCTCCATCTGCTCGAACTCGCGGGTGCGGAAGATGAAGTTGCCCGGCGTGATCTCGTTGCGGAACGACTTGCCGATCTGGCCGATGCCGAACGGCGGCTTCTTGCGGGCGGCGCCGCTGACGTTGGCGAAGTTCACGAAGATGCCCTGCGCGGTCTCGGGCCGCAGGTAGTGCAGCCCGGACTCGTCCTCGACCGGGCCGAGGTAGGTCTTGAGCATCATGTTGAAGTCGCGCGGCTCGGTCCACGCGCCCTTGGTGCCGCAGTTCGGGCAGGTGATGTCGGCCAGGCCGTTCTCCGGCGCCCGGCCCTTGCGCGCCTCGTACTCCTCCTCGAGGTGGTCGGCCCGGAACCGCTTGTGGCAGTGCTGGCACTCGGTCAGCGGGTCGGTGAAGACGCCGACGTGGCCGGAGGCGACCCACACCTGGCGGGGCAGGATCACCGAGGAGTCCAGGCCGACGATGTCGTCCCGGCCCTGGACGACGGTCCGCCACCACTGCCGCTTGATGTTCTCCTTGAGCTCCACGCCCAGCGGCCCGTAGTCCCAGGCGGAGCGGGTGCCGCCGTAGATCTCACCGGACGGGAAGACGAACCCCCGGCGCTTGCAGAGGTTGACCACCTTGTCGAGGTGGGCGGGGTCGTGCGTCTTGGACTTGGCGTTGGCAGGGGCTGCCACAGGTGCTCCATCCGGCTGGCGGTCGGCGGGGGTTGACCCGTCCACGGTAGTCGGCGGCCCGCGGCGCCCTCGTCAGCCCCAGAGGACGACGGCGAGCACGCCGATCGCGACCACCAGCAGCGCCAGCAGCGGGACGACGACCGCGGTCCGGCTGCGCCGGCGCGGGACGACCCGCGGCTGCAGCGGCTGCCACGGGCCGAAACGGTCGGTCGGCTCGCGGGGCGGGGACGGCGGCAGCTGGTCGGTGGGCTGGTCGGCCGCGGTCCCGCCGTCCGGTCGGCGCCGGCCGGGCACCGGCGGCAGGCGCATCGCCCGGGTCCGCTCGGCGTCGTCCGGTGGCTGGCTCATCGGCGCTCCCCTACTGGCTGTCGACGTAGACCCCGGGCTCGTCAAGGGCGTGTACCCACACCGGCGCCCCGGCGATCTTCACGTCCGCGGCCGACAGCGCGCGCCGGTAGGAGCCGACGCCGTCCCAGCGGGTCAGCAGCGCCCACAGGGCGGCGTCCTCGGTCGAGCGGCCCACCTCGCCGCCGAGGAACCCGGGGCGGGCGCCGAGCGCGGCCAGCAGGCCGTCGAGGGCCGTGGCCAGCTCGCCGGCCCCGTCGTCGGGCACCCGCAGGCGCGTCACCGCGAACACCGGCACAGCTTGCTACACGGGACGGCCCCCGCACCTGGGCAGGTGCGGGGGCCGTTCGCGCGTGCGGGTGGGATCAGGCCCAGCCGACGACCGTCAGGTTCTGGTCGATGCCGACGAGCAGGTTGAAGGTGCTGCCGTTGTCGAGCTCCAGGGTGAAGGAGACGACGTCGAGGCCCTCGCTGGGCGCGTTCTCGACGCTGTCCAGCGTGCCGCCCGTGATGCCGGCGCCGCCGAGGGTGTCGTAGAACAGCGCGGCGAGGACCTGCTCCGGGGTCACCTGGTTCTCGGCGGCCAGCTGCTGGAACTGGCCCTGCAGCGTCGGGCTCAGCGTCGCGTAGGCGGTGGCGAAGTCACCGGTCGCCATGGAGTCCACGAACGTGAGCGCGGTGTCGGTGGAGCCGGGGAAGCCCTCCTCGCCGCCGGAGGTGGGGGTGTCGCTCATCCCACCGCCCGGGTTGGTGGGCGGCGGGGTCGAGGCGCCGCCGGGCAGCGACATGTCGCCCATGTCCATGCCCATGTCCGGCACCTCGCTGGTCGAGGTGCTGGTCGAGGTGGAGGTCGAGGTCGAGCTGGAGCTGCTCGCGGTGTTGCCGCCCTCGTCGTCGTCCCCGCCGAGCAGGAAGAACAGCAGGACGCCGACGCCGGCGAGCACCACCACGACCGCGAGGATGATCCACGGCAGGGGGCTGCTCTTCTTCGGCGGCTGGCCGTACCCGCCGTAGCCACCGGGCCCGCCGGGCGGGAACCCGCCCCCGGGAGGGCCGTACTGGCCGGGGCCGGGCTGACCGTACTGGCCGGGCTGGCCACCCGGCTGGCCGTAGGGGCCGGGCTGACCGGGCTGACCGTACGGGCCGGGCTGGCCGTACTGACCGCCGTATGGACCTGGAGGCTGGCTCATCGTGCTTCTCTCGTTCGGGTACAGGTGGGCGGGAGGCGCCCGTAGCGGCGGCCAAGGTAGCGATGCGCCGTGCCCGCGCCTACCGGTTCGCGCGCGGCATTCGTCACGGGTCCGTCACGAATCACCCCAGGTGCCCCCTTACGGTTGCCGTGACCCGCGAGGTGACCTGCGACGCGGCTCGCCCAGGACCGGAACGCTGGTCGCACGCCAGCTCCGTCCTTAGACTCCGCCGACGACCGCACCTGGGCGCCGGTACCGAGGAGCGCCGGGTCGCGGCTACGGAGGTTGTACGCGTGGAGTTCGAACAGTTCGGTGCCTACCGCATCGAGGCGTTGCTCGGCCGCGGTGGCATGGGAGAGGTCTACCGCGCCTTCGACACCGAGCACGACCGGGTCGTGGCGCTCAAGGTCCTCTCCGAGACGCTCGCCGCCGACCAGGGGTACCGCGAGCGGTTCCGCCGCGAGGCGCACCTGGCCGCCCGGCTCAACGAGCCGCACATCGTGCCGATCCACCGCTACGGCGAGATCGACGGCCGGCTCTTCCTCGACATGCGGCTGGTGCCAGGGCGCGACGTCGCCGCGGTGCTCGCGCAGGAGGGGCCGATGAGCCCCGAGCGGGCCGTGGCGATCATCAGCCAGACGGCGCGGGCGCTGGACTCCGCGCACGCCGACGGCCTGGTGCACCGCGACGTGAAGCCGTCGAACGTGCTCATCACCGGCGAGGGGGACGACGAGTTCGTCTACCTGGTCGACTTCGGCATCGCCCGCTCGACCACCGACCAGGCCGGGCCGGCGCTCACCCAGACCGGCGCGGCGCTGGGCTCGTTCGACTACATGGCGCCCGAGCGGTTCCTGGAGAAGCCGGCCGACAAGCGGGTCGACGTCTACGCCCTGGCCTGCGTGCTCTTCGAGTGCCTGACCGGGCGACGGCCGTTCGTCGGCGACGGCCTGGCCACGCTGATGTACGCCCACCTCAACACCGACCCCCAGCCGCCGTCGGCGGTTCGCCCGGACCTGCCCAAGGCGCTGGACGAGGTGATCCTCAAGGGCCTGGCCAAGGACCCCGACGAGCGCTACGCGACCGCCGGCGAGTTCGCCGCCGCCGCCCGCCGCGCGCTGACCGCCTCCGGTGTCGCACCCAAGCCCGACGTGCCCGCGCCGGCGGCCCCGCCGACCTCGATCACCCCGATCCCCTACGTGCCGCCGCAGACGGTCGGGTTCTCCAACCCGGGACCGGCCGGTGCGTACACGCCGGCCGCGGGCACCGGTGCGCCGCCGACGGGCTACGGCCCGACGTCGAACCCCGGCGCCCCCACCGGCTACGGCCCGCCGTCCAACCCGGGCGCCCCCACCGGCTACGGCCCGCCGTCCAACCCCGGCGCGCCCACCGGCGGCTTCGGCCCGCCGAGCAACCCCGGCCCGCCCACCGCCGGCTACGGGGTGGCCTCGGCGCCCGGCGGCTACGGACCGCCCGCGCAGCCCGGCCCGCCGTACGGCGCGACCGGCCAGGGCGGCGGGGGGAAGAAGAACACCCTGCTGCCGATCCTGATCGGCGTCGGCGCGCTCGTCGTCGTCGGCGTGGTCGTGCTGGTCGTCGTCCTCAGCGGCGGCGACGGTGGTGGCGGCGGCGCTGGCCCGAGCACCTCCACGTCGACGAGCACCTCCACGTCGACCTCGTCGTCGACGACGACGTCGAGCACGACCCCGCCGCCGGACGCCCCCGAGGACGAGCTGCGGGCCAGCATCCCGCTGGGCTTCGACGCGGACTCCTGCCGCACCCAGGACCCGGCCGGGGACGGCGACATCGCCGCGCTCGACTGCGGCGCCACGATCTCCGACGACCCGGGCCCGACCGTCTCGCTGTTCTACCTGTACCCCGACGTCAGCACGCTCGACGGCGTGTTCCTCCGCGACGTGCAGGCGCAGAACCTCGCCGAGCTGGCCAGCGGCACCGACTGCCCGGACACCCAGGGCTACCGGTTCTGGACGGCGAACAGCCAGCGCGCCGGCCGGGTCGCCTGCTACATCGACCCGGACGACCAGACGGCGGTCATCGTCTGGACGCAGGAGGACGTCCGCGCCGAGGGCCTCATCGGCATCGTCGGCGGCGGGCAGGAGGGGCTCAACACCCTCTGGACCTGGTGGAACGACCCGCAGAACAGCGACTTCGTCGTCTGATCCCCCGGCACGCAGAAGGCCCCGCTCCCGGTCCGGGAGCGGGGCCTTCTCGTCGCTCAGGCGTTCTGGAGCTGCGGCGCGGCCAGCGCCTCGAGCCGCTGGGCGACCTCCTCGGCGGTGGCCGGCCGCTGGCCGACCGGCGCCAGGCAGGCCTGCACCAGCGCGGCCTCGTCCTCGGTGAGGCCGGCGGCGATCGAGGGCTCGGCGCTCATGACCTTGCGGATGGCCAGCAGCGGCTCGCCGTCGGGCAGCTCGCCGTAGAGGCCGGTGCCGGTGAGGGCCCGGTGCAGGGTCGCCCCGAGGGCGAACACCTCCGTCGCCCGCGAGGGCCGGTCGCCGCGCAGCAGCGCCGGGTCCAGGTACTCGACGGACGCCGCGCTGGCCATGCCGGTCAGCGTGACGCCCGGGGTCAGGTAGCGGGCCAGGCCGAGGTCGGAGAGCTTCGCCCCGTTCTCGGTGAGCAGGATGTTCGCCGGCTTGAGGTCGCCGTGCGTGAGGCCGGCCTCGTGCAGCGCGTGCAGCGCGTGCGCGGCGTGCGCCACGGCACGCAGCACCTCGCCGCGCGACAGCGGCCGCGCCGGGGCGGCCAGCGAGCCCAGCGGCAGGTACTCCATCGCGTACATGAAGCTGTCCTGCAGGACGGCGTCGTAGACCTTCACCAGGTAGGGCGAGGCGACCTGCGCGAAGGCGCGCAGCTCGCGGACGCCCCGCTCGTAGGCCTGCTCGCTGTGCTGGCCGGAGAAGACCTTGACCGCGACGAACTCGTCCGGAAGGCCCAGCCGGGCAGGCGGGCGGGCCAGGTAGAAGCGGCCGTGGTTGCCCTCACCGAGCACCCTGACCACCTGGTAGTCCGCGATGGTGGCGGGCGCGGATCCCACCAGGCCAGCGGCGTCCATGAATCTCCTCCAGTTGCCTGTACAACTCCCGGTCCCACCGGGACGCCGCGGGGGCGGCAGCGGGTCAGTCTGCCCGCGCCGGGGCGACCGGGGAACCCCGTTGCGAGCGCCTGGCCGAAGTCCGCGCGAACCGCGTCGCGATCTGCTCCACCAGCAGGTGCGCGCCATTAGCATGCGCGGCCGGACGACGCCTGCTGCGGCGTTGGCGCGGCCTCTGGCCGACCTGAACCTCGTCGCCTGGCAGCACAGGCGCACCTGCCTCAGCGGAGCAGACAGTGGAACGCGAGATACCCGAGATCATCGCCTACGTGTTCATCGACCTGGCGGTGATCATGGTCATCGCCCGGGTCTTCGGCAGGCTGGCCGTCAAGGTCGGGCAGCCCGCCGTCGTCGGCGAGATCATCGCCGGCATCCTCCTGGGCCCCACCCTGCTGGGCGCCCTGCCCGGCGACCTGGACACCCTGCTCATCCCGGCCGACATCCGGCCGTTCCTGAACGTGCTGGCCCAGCTGGGGCTGGTGCTGTTCATGTTCCTGGTCGGCCTGGAGGTCGACCTGTCGTTCATCAGGGGCCGGGAGAAGATCGCCGTCTCGGTCTCCCTGGCCTCGATCGCGTTGCCGTTCGGCCTCGGATTCCTGCTGGCGACCTACCTGCACGACAAGCACGACGTCGTCGGCGGCGAGGAGGTGACCTTCCTGGCCTTCGCCCTCTTCCTGGGCGTCGCCATGTCGATCACCGCGTTCCCCGTGCTGGCGCGCATCCTCGCCGAGCGGAACATGCACCGGATCCCGACCGGCGTGCTCGCCCTGGCCTGCGCCGCCGTCGACGACGTCCTGGCCTGGTCGCTGCTGGCGATCGTGGTGGCCATCGTCGCCGCCACCTCGTTCACCGGCGTCATCCAGATCCTGGGCTTCTCGATCGTCTTCGCGATCGTGATGTTCACCGTCGTCAAGCGGCTGCTCAAGGGCCTGGTCACCCGCTACGAGCGGTTCGGCCAGCTCACGCCCGACATGATGGCGCTGGTGCTGATCGGCATCCTGACCAGCGCCTGGGTGGCCGAGGAGATCGGCGTCCACTTCATCTTCGGCGCCTTCGTGTTCGGCGTGATCATGCCGCGCCAGGGAGCGGCCAAGCTCACCCACGACATCACCGACCGGCTGGAGCAGGTGAGCGTCCTGCTCCTGCTGCCGGTGTTCTTCGTGGTCACCGGGGCCAGCGTCGACGTCGGCGCGGTCGGCCTGTCCGGCGTGTGGGAGCTGTTCCTGATCCTGCTGGTCGCCATCGCGGGCAAGTTCATCGGCGCTTTCGTCGCCGCCCGGGCGCAGCGCGTGCCGCGCCGCCAGGCCACGGCGCTCGGCGTGCTCATGAACACCCGTGGCCTCACCGAGCTGGTCATCCTCAACATCGGCATGCAGCTCGGCGTCCTCGACGGCGAGATGTTCACGCTGATGGTGATCATGGCCGTGGTGACGACGGTGATGACGTCGCCGCTGCTGACCCTCGTCTACCCGAAGCGGGTGCTCGAGCGGGACATCGCCGCGGCCGAGCGCGAGGCCATGGGGCTGGTCGATGCGTACACGGTGCTGGTCGTCATCGACGACCCGAAGCACGACGAGGCCCTGGTCCACCTCGCGTGCGACCTCGTCGGCCGGGAGTCGCCGGCCCAGGTCGTGCTCGCCCGGGCCCTGCTCCGGACGACACCGAAGCCGGAGGTCTCCAGCGGCCTCGGCGCCGACCTGGCGCTCATGGCCTCCGCCGGTCTCGAGCTGCGCGACCTCGCCCGGATCGTCGAGTCCCGCGGGCTCAAGGCGTCGGTGGCGTCCCGGTTCAGCGAGGACCCCTGGGCGGAGATCGCGGAGATCGCGACCAGCTCCGACGCCGACGTCGTCCTGGTCCGCGAGGGCTGGGCCGCGACCGAGGAGACGGGGCGGGTGGCCCCCTGGCCCGCCTCGCTCACCACCAGCGTCGTGGTGGTGTCGGGCGAGCTGGGGGAGCCCGGGCTGGCTCCGCAGGGCCCGGTGGCCGTCGTCCAGGACGGCGACGCCAACGGCCGGGCCGCGCTGCGGCTGGCCGCGCAGGCCGCGCTGGGCCGGTCGATCCCGCTGGAGCTGCGGGCCGGTGAGGGCTGGCGCGCCGAGCGGCGGGCGGCCAACGTCACCGAGTCGCTGCGCCGGGCCGGCGTCGTCGTCAGCGAGGAGCAGCCCGCCCCGCTACCGTCGCTGGTCGTCGCCCCGGCCGGCACGACGCCCGAGGGCGCGGCGCACGACCTCACCCCCGTGCTCACCGTGCACGCGGGCACGGCCGACAGCGACCGCGACCTGGAGGAGACGCTGGCGGGGATCGCCGCCGGTAGCGGTACCGCCTGAGCGCGCGCACGCACGACGGACGGCCGGTCCGGGCACCCGCCCGGGCCGGCCGTCCCGCGTTCCGGGGCCGCCCGCTTCCGCCCGTGCGCGAGATGGCATCCCGTGCACGACCCACCGGCGTGTGCGCGCGTGTCCCGTGCACCGACTGCCATCTCGGCAGCGGACCGGCCGCCTCCAGACCCCGAAGACGACGGCGCCCGCGCCCCCTCCACGGGAGCGCGGGCGCCGTCGTCGGGCGGGCCTTGCGCAGGCGTCAGGTGGCGCCGTGCGGCGACTCGAACGCGAACTGCCGGCTGCCCATGCGCACCGCCATGCCCGGCACCAGCCGCACCGGCTGGTTGGGGACGAGCGACGACCAGGCCGGCGCCCCGGGCGGGGCCACCAGCGTGCCGTTGGCCGAGCCGATGTCGACCAGCGTCACGTCCCAGCCCTCGAGCCGGATCTCGGCGTGGTGCCGGCTGACACCGCCGGTCTGGTCCACCACCAGCAGCGGGCGCAGCTGCCCGCCCTGCACGCGCTCGTCGGTCTCCGGCTCGCGGCCGAGCAGGTAGTCCATGTCGAGGTTCACCGTGGCGCCGTTGTCGAACACCAGCAGGCCCAGCGGCGGCCGGATGCCCTCGACGAAGACGCCGGTCTGCTGCGCCATGCGGATGCCGCACAGGTTGCAGAACAGCACCCGCGGGTCGTTGAGGTGCCCTCGCGAGCAGAGGAAGCCCTTGACCTTGGGGCGGGTGTCCTCCGGCTCCTGCTGCGCGAGCGCGGCCGGCGGCTGCTCGGAGTCGAGCACCGGCAGCGGCTCCCGCGGGGCCTCCTCCTCCGGCGGGGCGAGCAGCGACGCCGACAGCGCCGGCGCCGGCAGCTCGACCGGCGGGGGCGCCGGCGGCGCCACCGGCTCGGGAGCCGGAGGCGGGGCGGCGGGGGCCGGTGCCGGGGCGGCGTGCACGTGCCCCGCGTGGTCGTGGTCGTGGTCGGCGTGGTCGTGCCCGGCGTGGGCGGCGTCCTCGACGTCGCGGCCGCTGGGGGCGGGCGGCGGCAGCGGCGGGGCCGGCGCGGCGGCCACCGGCGGCACCTTGGCCGCCGCCGGCACCGGAGCACCGGGCGGGGGCGGCAGCAGCGAGCCCGGCGAGGGCAGCCGCACCAGCGCCGTCGGCGACGGGGAGTCCGGTGCCGCGACCGGCGCGGGCGCCACCGCGGGCGACAGCACCGCCGCGGCCCCCGGCACGGCCCCGGCCTCGAGGTCGGCCAGCGGGTGCGGGGCCATGTCGACCGACGCGCCGGCCGACAGCCGCAGGGGGGCCGGCGGCCAGTCGACCAGCCGGTCGAGGAACCGGGTGCCGTCCTGCAGCCGTTCGCCGTCGGCCGGGGTCAGGCGCAGGCCGAGGTCGGGCACCTCGGCGACGCCCTCCCCCACCAGCGCCACGGCCAGGCCCTCCTCGGTCGCCGCGGCGAGCGCGAACGAGGGGAGCTCGGCCACGGTGGGCAGCCAGCGGCGCAGCTCGTCGTGCAGCCGGCGGCCCGGCGCGCGGCTGCCCGCGGCCGAGACGCGGCGGCACAGCGCGACGAGCTCGCCGACCTTGGTGTCGCCCACCGGCGCGGCGGCCGGGGGCTTCGCCGGCGCCGCGCCCCAGCCGCCCAGCTTGGGGGCGGACGGCGGCGGGGCCGGGGTGGCGTCGACCCCGACGACCAGCAGGATGCCGGGCATCCGGACGACGAGGTCGTCCCCGGGGGCGATCGCCACCGCGACCTGGTCGAACGGCGGCACCGTCGTCGGCGCCGGGGACGAGGACGGCGCCAGAGCGCTGTCGGCGGACATCAGATGAGCCTCCCGCCACGGATCCGCCAGTGGATGAAGGGCACCCGCATCGGGCCGTTGGCGACCAGCCACACGACCAGCCACGTCGTCGCGAAGTCGATGACGAACGCGGGGCCGGGCAGCTCGTTCGGCTCGATCCACCAGATCGCACCACCCTGGAAGAGGAACCACACGAGCAGGCCCTCGGGGATGGCGGTGAGCAGACCGAACAGGGTGGGCCAGTCCTTCTCCCACCGGAACTGCTGGATGCCGTGGTAGATGAACTCCCACACGATGCCGAGCACGGTGGTCACGAGGAGAACCGAGAAGGTGACCTTGTAGGCCGTGCTCAGCGGGGCGTCGATGGGCAGGATGGGCGTGATGATCAGGGTCCACAGGGACCCGACCACAGCCAGCAGGAATATCCGTGTCTGGATGCGGCCGTTCAGGGTGGGCAGCACGGTCGTCTCTCTCGGGGTCGAGGGTCGTGTCGGGGGTGGCGGGTCAGATCGGCTTGTTCCGGACCCACTTCCACCACTGGCTGGTCGAGCGACCGGGGCCCAGCTTCTTGGCGAAACCCTGCTTGATCAGGTCGTCGGCGATCTCCTGGGCCGCGATCTGCAGGCCGAAGAAGGTGTCGACGCCGGGGAACGGCCCACCGAGCGTCGCGCTGCCGGAGGCGTACATCTTGCCGCCGTTCTGCGTGCCGGTGACCTCGAAGTTGCGCTGCACGTCCAGCCGGCCCACCGGGTTGCGGGTGGCGTTGGAGTGGTCGAGCAGGTCGGCCAGGACGCGGTGCTCGCGGATGTCGGCCTCGAGACCCGTGCAGTCGATGACGGCGTCGAACGTGCCGATCTGCGGACCCTGGTCGCTGGACACCGCCACCTCGACCAGGTCGCCGACCGGCCGCATGTTGTCGATCTGGCCGATCATGACCCGGTACCAGCCCTCGCGCCGGCCACGGGACAGCTGCTCCTGCCAGTCGCGGCGGACGGGCGTGTTGGTGCCGCCCATCTCCTTGTAGAGCGTGGCCCGCTCCTGGCCCTCGCTCTTGCGGACCTGCTGCTTGAGCTGCCCGCCCCACACCGACTTGGGGTAGTTGAAGCCCTGGTAGGCCCAGCCGTCGGCGCCCTTGCGGCGCTTGAAGATGCCGTTGCCGTGGGGCTTGTCGATGTAGGTGCGGAACAGGTGCACGATCTGGGTCTGCAGGCCCAGCCGGTCGCGGTCGTCGATGATCCGCTGCAGCACGCGGGAGGCCACGATGCCGCCACCGCGGATCAGCAGCGTGCACGGCTTGAGCTTGAGCTTCTCGTAGATGTGCTCGTGCGGCTCGTAGGCGTTGACGACCTTCGAGTAGTCGTTGTGCTCCTTGCGGTAGTTCTGCAGGTCGTCGAGGAACTTCAGGCCCGGGTAGCCGACGGCGACGTGCACCCACTGGCTGCGGTAGGCGATCCGCTTGGTGGGCGCCGCGCCCTCCGGCGGCGTGAGGATGGTGAAGTACCCGCCGCCGACCCGGCGCCGCACCATCCGGACCTGGCCGTGGACGACCATCTCCGGGTAGCGGATGCGGTACATCTCCTTCTCCATCGACTCGAACGCCGCGCCCGCCTTGGGCGTGTAGTAGTTCGCGAAGATGGGCTCGACGAGGACGTTCCAGAGCTGCTTGATGTTGCCGTGGAGGCCCTCGCGCAGGGCGTAGCTCGGGAAGCCCCAGATGTTGTCGGGGGTGGAGGAGGAGTCCGAGCGCAGCCGCTCCTGCCGGGGGATCTGCGAGACCGTGGTCAGGTACTCGTAGCTCTCCCACGGCGTCTTGAGCGGGGTCAGCACGCGGATGGCGTTGGTCGGCACCCCGCAGATGCGCAGGTAGTCGACGGTCACGAAGGACCCGATGCCGCCACCGAAGGTGACGAACGGTACGTCGATGATCGGGATGCCCGCCTCGGCCAGCATCTGGTCTGTCCAGAAGTCGCTGGCGATCAGCTGGTCGTTCAGATCACCCGGCTGGGTGGGCGCGCCGGCACCCTGGGCGTGCTGCGGCGCGATCGTGCTCTCGCTCACGGTGGGGGTTCCGTCCTCTCACGGGGAGCCGCCACTCTCGGGCGCACGCGGTACCCGTGTCAACGGGTCCACGCGCGTCGGGAGCAGTCGATGCCGAATGGTGGTCGGGGCCCGCCCGAGGGTTGTCCCGAGCGGCACCGGAAGGGTCGCCCGGAGCACTTGGAAGCGGCTTGCGCCGACCTTGCGCGCGAGGTCGCGCGCACTGCGTCCGCGGCCCCCACCGGCCTAGACTTCGCCGTCGTCCGACCCGCCCGGAGGGCTCTCGTGGAGTTCGAACGGTTCGGCCCGTACCGCCTCGAGGGGCTGATCGGGCGTGGTGGCATGGGCGAGGTCTACCGCGCCTACGACACCGAGCACGACCGGGTCGTCGCGCTCAAGGTGCTCGCCGAGCACCTGGCCACCGACCGCGACTACCGCGAGCGGTTCCGCCGCGAGGCGCACGCCGCCGCGCGGCTGTCCGAGCCGCACGTGGTGCCCATCCACCGGTTCGGCGAGATCGACGGCCGGCTGTTCCTCGACATGCGGCTGGTGCAGGGCCGCGACCTCGCGGCGGCCATCGCCGCCGACGGGCCGCTCTCCCCGCGCCAGGCGGTGGCGGTGATCGGTCAGGTGGCGCACGCGCTGGACGCCGCCCACGGCGCCGGCCTGGTGCACCGCGACGTCAAGCCGTCCAACGTGCTGGTCTGCGCCACCGACGAGCAGAGCGAGCCGGACGACGCGTTCGTCTACCTCGTCGACTTCGGCATCGCCCGGTCGGTCATGGACAACGAGGGACCGTCGCTGACCCGCGTGGGCTCGGCCGTCGGCTCGTTCGACTACATGGCCCCCGAGCGGTTCCTCGAGCGGCCGCTGGACGCCCGCAGCGACGTCTACTCCCTGGCCTGCGTGCTCTTCGAGGCCCTCACCGGACGCCGCCCCTTCCCCGGCACCGACCTCGCGCCGCTGATGTGGGCGCACATCAACACCCCGCCGCCGAGCGTCTCCGCGGTGCGGCCGGAGGTGCCGGCGGCCCTGGACGAGGTGGTGCAGAAGGGCCTGGCCAAGGCGCCGGAGGACCGGTGGCCCTCCGCCGGGGCCCTGGCCGCGGCGGCCCGGCGGGCCCTCGTGTCGGCCGGCGTCCGGCCCGCGACCGACGCGCCGCCACCGGTCCGGGGCACCTCCCCCGGCGACCCCGTCGGTCCCCGGACGATCGGCATGACCGGCGCCACCGCCGTCCCGCCGACGCCCCCCGGCACCGATCCGGGTGCCGCCCCGGCGTTCCCGGCCGCCGCGCCCCAGCAGTTCGCGGCGACGCCGCCCCCGGGCGGCGCCGTCCCGCCGTCGCGTGCCGTGCCGGCACCGGCGGCCGCACCCCGGCGGTCCCGCGTGCCGGCGATGCTCCTCGGCCTCGCCGCACTGCTGGCGGCCGCGCTGGTGCTCGTCGTCGTCCTCGTGGAGACCAGCGGGGCCGACGCGCTGCCCACCCCGCAGGACCCGCGGCCCGGGCCGCAGCACGACGAGCTGGTCGCCGTCGTCCCGGCCGGCGTCGACCGGGAGGCGTGCCGCCCGGCGCCGCCGGCCGACGACGGCGACGTCGCGGCGGTCGACTGCGGGCCGAGCAGCAGCCAGCCCGGGCCGCGGGCGACCCGGTTCTTCCTCTACCCCGACGAGGAGACCCTGGACGCCGCGTTCAGCGCCGACGTCGAGCGCCTCGGGCTGGTCGAGTTCTCGGGCGGCACCAACTGCCCGGAGTCGCAGGGGTACGGCAACTGGACGGCGAACGACCAGGTCCGCGGCCGCATCGCCTGCTACGTCGACGAGCAGAACACCGCCACGCTGATCTGGACCGAGACCGAGTTCGGCACCCAGGCGATCGTGCGGATCCGCAACGGCGGCACCGCCGGGCTGGTCTCGCTGCTCGACTGGTGGAACAACCCCGACTACTCCGACTTCGGCGGCTGACCGGGCTCAGGCGGTCCCGAACCGGCGCTGCCGGGAGGCGTACTCCTCGCACGCCGCCCACAGGTGCCGGCGGTCGAAGTCCGGCCACAGGGTGTCGAGGAAGACCAGCTCGGCGTAGGCGGCCTGCCAGAGCAGGAAGTTGCTGGTGCGGTTCTCCCCCGAGCTGCGCACGAACAGGTCGACGTCGGGCATGTCCGGCTCGTCGAGGAACCGCGCGACGGTCCCCTCGTCGACCTTGTCGGGGTCGAGCCGGCCGGCCGCGACCTCGCGCGCGATCGCGGCGGCGGCGTCGGCGATCTCGGCCCGGCCGCCGTAGTTCACGCACATGGTCAGGGTGAGGACGTCGTTGTCGCGGGTGAGCTCCTCGGCGATCTCGAGCTCCTTGATGACGCTGCGCCACAGCCGCGGCCGGCGGCCGGCCCACCGCACCCGCACTCCCATGGCGTGCATCTCGTCGCGCCGGCGGCGGATGACGTCGCGGTTGAACCCCATGAGGAACCGGACCTCGTCGGGGCTGCGCCGCCAGTTCTCGGTGGAGAAGGCGTAGGCCGACAGCGACTGGACGCCCAGCTCGATCGCGCCCTCGACGCAGTCGAACAGCGAGGACTCCCCCGCCTCGTGGCCCTTGGTGCGCGGCAGCCCGCGCTGCTTGGCCCAGCGGCCGTTGCCGTCCATGACGAGCGCGACGTGCCGCGGGACCTTGTCCCTGGGGATGTCCGGCGGCCGCGCGCCGGACGGGTGCGGGTTCGGTGGCTGCGGCATCAGCTGCGGTCCACCAGCGCCAGCGAGCGCAGGCCCCGCTCCAGGTGCCACTGCAGCAGGGCGGCGACCAGGCCGCTGCCCTCCCGGCACTGCGGCGGCAGGCTCGCCTCGGCGCGGGCCCAGTCGCCGGACAGCAGCGCGTCGAGGTGGGCGATGGTGAGCGGGTTGGGCATGCCGGCGCCGGTCGGGCGGCACGGCGGGCAGACGGTGCCGCCGGCGGGCACGGAGAAGTGCCGGTGCGGGCCCTCCTCGCCGCAGCGGGCGCAGTCGCCCAGCGCGGGCTCCCAGCCGGCGACCGACATGGCCCGTAGCAGGAAGGCGTCGAGGACGAGCGGGGCCGGATGGGTGCGCTCGGCCAGCGCCCGCAGCGCGCCGATCACGAGCAGGAACAGCCGCAGCGACGGCTCCTTCTCCTCGGCGGTGAGCCGGTCGGCGGTCTCCAGGACGGCGGTGCCGGCGGTGTAGGCCGGGTAGTCGGTGACGATCGGCTCGCCGTACGCGCGGATGGACTCCGCCTGGCTGACGATGTCGAGGCTGCGGCCGGTGTAGAACTGCAGGTCGACGTGGCTGAACGGCTCCAGCCGGGCGCCGAACTTGCTCTTGGTGCGGCGCACGCCCTTGGCGACGGCGCGCACCTTGCCGTGCCGGCGGGTGAGCACGGTGACGATCCGGTCGGCCTCGCCCAGCTTCTGGGTGCGGAGGACGACGCCCTCGTCGCGGTACAGCGACTTCGGAGTGGTGCTCATCAGTAGCCGAGCCGGTTCAGCTTCTTGGGGTCGTCCTGCCACTCCCCCAGGACGGTCACGTGCAGGTCGAGGTGCACCCGGGAGCCGAGCAGCTGCTCCAGCCCCGCGCGGGCCTCGGTGCCGATCCGCTTGATCATCTCGCCGCCGCGGCCGAGCAGCATCGGCTTCTGGCTCGCCCGCTCGACGTGCAGCAGCGCACGCACCTCGACCAGCTCGGCACCGGCCCTCTTGGGGTCGGGACGACGGATCAGCTCCTCGACCGTGACGGCCAGGGAGTGCGGCACCTCCTCGTACACCTTCTCCAGCGCCGCCTCGCGGATCAGCTCGGCGATCTGCCGCTCGACGTCGTCGTCGGTCTGCTGCTCGTCCGGGTACATCGCCGGGCCCTCGGGCAGCTGCTGGATCAGCAGGTCCTCGAGCAGCTCGACCTGGTCACCGGCCACCGCGCTCACCGGCACGACCTCGGCGGCCCCGACCAGCTGGCTGGCCGCGATCAGCTGCTCGGCGATCTGCTTCTTGCCCGCCGCGTCGGTCTTGGTGACCACGACGACGACCGGGGCCTTGAACTCGCGCAGCTGGCGGGCGATGAACCGGTCGCCCTGGCCGACGGGCTGGTCGGCGGGGATGCAGAAGACGATCACGTCGACGTCGGCGAGGGTGTCGCGGACGACGTCGTTGAGCCGGCGGCCCAGCAGGCTGCGCGGCTTGTGCAGGCCGGGGGTGTCGACGAGCACCAGCTGGCCGCCGGGCCGGGTGACCACGCCGCGGATGGCGTGGCGGGTGGTCTGCGGCCGGTTGCTGACGATGCCGACCTTGGTGCCGACCATCGCGTTGGTGAGCGTCGTCTTGCCCGCGTTGGGGCGGCCGACCAGGCAGGCGAAGCCGCTGCGGTACGGCCGCTCCCCCTGCTCCTCGGTCACGTCGTCCAGTCTCCCACCCCGCACCGACACCTCCGCTTCCGGCGCGGGGAGCGGCTCCGCTTTCGGCGCCGGGAGCGGTGGTTGGGAAGATCGTGCGCATGGCGGGACGGGCGCGACGCGGGAACGACGAGCCACCGGTGGTGCGGGCCGCCCGCGACCGCGAGCGGCACATCTCGCAGGTCACGGCGTTCGGGTTCTTCTCCCCCCGCCGGCCCCGCCGGTCGGTCACCGTGACCCCGGCGCCGCTGCGCTACTGGCAGTACGACCCGGTGCGCTGGCCGGTCGTCGCGCTGACCCTGGCGGCGGCCGCGGCGTGGCTGGCCTTCCTCGGCTGGCGGGACGGCGCCGACGCCGTCACCGGCGAGCTGCCCCTCGTGATCGGCCTGGTCGTGCTGGTGGTCCTCTTCTCCACCGGCCGGCTCACCGTGAGCGACTTCGGCCTGTCCACCGACATCGCCGGCCTGCGCCAGCCGTCGTCGTTCGGCGTGGTCACCCGCGGCCTGGTGCAGGACGTCGTCCGCGGGGCGCCGCCGGCGGGGTGGCCGCGGGCGAAGCGGCGGGGCGGCTGGTGGCCGGGGCGGCAGCGGGTCGCCGTCCGCCACCTGGCCGCCGACGGCGAGACCGAGCGCGCGCTCACCGTGTGGGTGCGCGATCCCGAGGCGTTCGCCGAGGCGCTCGACCACCCGCTCTGACCTGGCAGGGTGCGCGGCGTGACCGACATCGCGATGCCGCCGTCCGTGCCCCCGGGGATGCGCCTCGAGCTGTCCCGCGCGCGCCTGCTGCCCGGCGCCCAGGAGGAGACCGAGCGGTGGATGGGCATGCTGCACGACCGCTACGAGGAGTGCCTGGACACCCTCGCCGGCGAGCGGATGGTGTTCGAGGCGACGTTCCGGCGCACCGATCCCGACGGCACCGAGTGGATCTACCACGTGCAGCTCCACGGCGAGGACGGCGGCGGGCTGGACCTCGCCAACCCCGTCGACGCCGAGCACCAGGCCTACGCGATGCGGTGCAAGGAGAAGGGCTGGGAGGAACTGCGGCCGGTGCTCGTGCTGGCGCCGCGCCCGCTGCTGCCGGCGATGGAGAAGTGGGCGCGGGACGGCGAGCTGTGAGCGCCCTGGAGGAGTACCTGGCCGGCGTCGACGAGGCGGCGCACGGGACCGTGCGGGCGCTGGACGCCGTGATCCGCCGGGTGGAGCCGGACTTCGACGTCGCGGTGAAGTACCGCCTGCTCATGTACACGCTCGACGCGAAGTGGCGGCAGTGGGTGGTCGCCGTCGGTGCCAGCACGAAGGGCGTCCAGCTGCGCTTCCTGTGGGGCGTGCTGATGGACGACCCGCGCAAGGTCCTGCGCGCCGGCAGCTCGACCCTCATGACGTGGGACTTCGCCTTCGGCGCCGAGGTGGACGCCGACGCGGTGGCGGCGTACGTGCGGGAGGCGCTGGCCCGGCGCGACGCCTACCTGGCGGACGCGCAGCGGATCGCCGCCGAGGCCCGGGCCAGGAACGCCTAGCCGGGCCGAGCGCCGGCGGCGTCATCGGCCGCGGTCAGGTGATCGGACGGTGCATCTCCACGGCGTCGATCGAGACGCCGTCCGGCATGGTGAGCGTGAAGGGCCGCACCTCGCGGAAACCGAAGGCGCGGTAGAGCGGCACGCCCGGCAAGGTGGCACCGAGGTCGAGCGCGCGGAACTCCTCGGCGCGGGCCGCGTCGTGGCCGGCCTGCAGGATCGCCCGCCCCAGCCCTCTCCTCGTCCAGTCCGGGTGCACGAACATGGCCCGGATGTGCGCGGCCTCCGTGGCGGGGTCCAGCAGCCGATCGTCGCCGCTGTGGTCGCCCGAGCCGGTGAACAGGCGGCCGCGACGGCTCCAGCCGCCGCAGGCGACGATCACGCCGTCCGCGACGTGGACGAAGTAGGTGCCGTCGGCCAGGAGCACCGGGTCGACGTGCGCGATGTGCACCGCCGCGCTCCGGGTCTGCCGCTGGTCGTAGAACCGGGGGAACAGGCCGAGCACCGAGACCCGCATGACCGCGGCGATCTCCTCGGCGTCCCGTTCCGTGGCCCTCCGCAGGACCGGTGCCGAGACGCTCACGCGGACCACTTCCTCGGGCCTGGTTCGCCGCACGACGAGCCGACATCCTCCCCCCGGGGGCGCCGGTCTCACCAGCGGTCGAACACCCCCGTCGTCAGACCCGGGTCCGCACGGCCCCGTCGGGGCCGGCGAGGAGCACCGGGGCCGACGGCGTGAGGTCGTGGACGGCGGCGAGCCCCTCCTGCTCGACGGCGTCGGCCTCCGACACGACCGCCGCGGCCTCGAGCCCGGTCACGCCGCTGGAGACCGCGGCGGCGACGGCGGCCTGCAGCGCCGAGAGCTGCAGCGACGGCAGCGCGACGCTCGCCGCGAGGTAGGTGCGGCCGTCGGTGTCGCGCACCGCCGCGCCCTCGGCGGCGCCGGTGCGGCCGCGGGCCGAGCGGGCGAGGGTGATCAGCTTGGCGTCCTCGGGGTCGAGATCGGGCACGGCCCCATTCCACACCAGCGTCAGCTCTCGACGGCGGCCGGCTCCTCGGCGCGGGCGGGCTCGGCCTCCTCGCCGTCCTCCGGCTCGGGCACCCGGCAGACGAGGATCGTGTCGATGCGGTTGCGGCGGCCGCCGGTGCTCTCGGCGACCAGGCGCAGCCCGTCGACCTCCGCGGCCGACCCCTCGATGGGCACCCGGCCCAGCGCGCGGGCGAGCAGGCCGCCGACGGTCTCGACGTCGTCGTCCTGGGGCAGCTCGACGTGGAAGAGCTCGGCGAGGTCCTCGACCGGGAGCCGGGCGGTGACCCGGGCGGAGCCGTCGGGCAGCTGCTCGACCGGTGGCCGCTGGAAGGCGTCGTGCTCGTCGGCAATCTCGCCGACGATCTCCTCGAGGATGTCCTCGATGGTGACCAGCCCGGCGAAGCCGCCGTACTCGTCGACCACGATCGCGATGTGGATGCGCTGGGCCTGCATGTCGCGCAGCAGCTCGTCGACCGGCTTGGACTCCGGCACGAACGTGGGCCGGCGCATGAGCTCCTCGACCTTGGGCCCGTTGCGGTCCGGCAGGTTCTGCGAGCGGCGGATGAGGTCCTTGAGGTAGACGACCCCGACGACGTCGTCGACGTTCTCGCCGATCACCGGGATGCGGCTGAACCCGCTGCGCATCATGAGCGCCATCGCCTGGCGGATGGTCTTGGTGCGCTCGATCCAGACCACCTCGGTGCGCGGCACCATGACCTCGCGGGCGATGGTGTCGCCCAGCTCGAACACCGAGTGGATCATGTTCCGCTCGCCGGACTCCACGACGCCCCGCTCCTCGGCCATGTCGACCAGCTCGCGCAGCTCGACCTCGGAGGAGAACGGGCCGTCGCGGAAGCCGCGGCCGGGGGTGATCGCGTTGCCGATGAGGATGAGCAGGCTCGCGATCGGGCCGAGCACCCGGCCGAGGAGCTTGACCAGGCCGGCGGTGCCGAGCGCCACGCCGTAGGCGTGCTGGCGGCCGAGGGTGCGCGGCCCGACGCCGACGAGCACGTAGCTGACCACGGTCATGACGCCGGCGGCGACCAGCACGGTCTGCCACGTGACGGTGAGCAGCTCGGCGACGATCACCGTGACCAGGACGGCGGCGACCATCTCGCAGACGACCCGCAGCAGCAGGAGCAGCGAGACGTGGCGGGCCCGCTCGCCGAGGACCTCCTCGAGGGAGGCGGCGCGCTTGACGCCCTCGCGGCGCATCTCCTCGACGCGGGCCTTGGACACCCGCTGGAGTGCGGCGTCCATCGCGCCGAAGAGGCCGGCCAGCGGGACCAGGAGGACGGCGATCACCAGCAGGGTGATCGCACCCGCGGTCATCGGGGCCCCGTCTCCCGGTTCACGGCCTCACCGGTGACCGGCTCCCGCGGTGCGGAGCGCCAGCCGTCGATCAGCTTCTGCTGGAGGCCGAACATCTCCTTCTCCTCCTCGGGCTCCATGTGGTCGTAGCCGAGCAGGTGCAGCACGCCGTGGGTGGCCAGCAGCACCAGCTCGTCGTCCATGGAGTGGCCGGCCGCGCGGGCCTGCCGGACGGCGACGGAGGGGCACAGCACGATGTCGCCCAGCAGCGCCGGTCCGGGATCGGGGTCGTCGGGCCGGCCGGTGTCCAGCTCGTCCATGGGGAACGCGAGCACGTCGGTCGGGCCCTTCTCGCCCATCCACCGCTCGTGCAGGGTGCTCATGTAGTCGGCGTCGACGCACAGCACCGACAGCTCGGCCAGCGGGTTCACCTTCATCTCGCCGAGCACGAACCGGCAGACGCCCGCCAGCTCGGCCTCGTCGACGGCGATCTCGCTCTCGTTGGACACCTCGACGGGCACGGCGCTCAGCTCCCCTGCCGGCGCGGACGCGGGCCGCGCACCGGTGGCCCGGCCGCGGGTCGCGTCTGCTGGTTGGCGGCGTCCCAGCGCTCGTAGGCGTCGACGATGTCGCCGACCAGCCGGTGGCGGACGACGTCGGAGCTGGTCAGGTTCGCGAAGTGGACGTCGTCGATGCCGTCGAGGATCTCGCGGACGATCTTGAGGCCGCTCTGCGCGCCGCCGGGCAGGTCGACCTGCGTGATGTCGCCGGTGACCACGATCTTCGAGCCGAACCCGAGGCGGGTCAGGAACATCTTCATCTGCTCGGCGGTGGTGTTCTGCGCCTCGTCGAGGATCACGAACGCGTCGTTCAGCGTGCGGCCACGCATGTACGCCAGCGGAGCGACCTCGATGGTGCCGGCCTGCATCAGCCGCGGGATCGACTCCGGGTCGACCATGTCGTGCAGCGCGTCGTACAGCGGCCGCAGGTAGGGGTCGATCTTCTCGCTCAGCGTGCCGGGCAGGTAGCCCAGCCGCTCGCCGGCCTCGACCGCGGGCCGGGTCAGGATGATCCGGTTGACCTGCTTGGTCTGCAGCGCCTGCACGGCCTTGGCCATGGCCAGGTAGGTCTTGCCGGTACCGGCCGGGCCGATGCCGAACACGATGGTGTGCGCGTCGATCGCGTCGACGTAGCGCTTCTGGTTCAGCGTCTTGGGCCGGATGGTGCGGCCCCGGCGGCTGATGATGTCGAGGCTCAGGACGTCGGCCGGGCGCTCGGAGCCGCCGCTCCTGAGCATGCCGATGACCCGGCGCACCGAGTCGGGGCGCAGCTGCTGGCCGGTGCCGAGCAGCGCGATGAGCTCGTCGAAGACGCGGACGGCGAAGGCGTTGTCGGCCGGCTGCCCGGTCACGGCGATCTCGTTGCCGCGGACGTGGACGTCGGCGTCGACCTCGGCCTCGACCAGGCGGAGGAGCTCGTCGCCGGAGCCCAGCAGGGCGACCATGGAGACGGATTCGGGGACGGTGATGGTGGTCCGGACGGCGGCCGGCTGCGCGGGCGCAGGACCGGATGCGGCGTCGTCCGTGGCGGCTGCCTGCGCCGAGGCCTCACGCGACGTGGGGCCGTGCACGGCGGGCGTGCCAGAGGAGGTGTCGGGCAAGAACCCTCGACCCTGCCTTCCTGCAAGGGGTTGCGGACCCGGACGAGTCTACCCGCGCCGGCCGACGCGAACCGCTGGTCTACCCGTCCGGGGCACGTGATCCCGGCAGGTCAGCGCCCTGTGTAGGTGGCCTTGCCCGGTCCGTCGGCGAGGAAGGAGCGGACGGCGCCCTGGAGGTCGTCGGTGGCGAACAGCGCGCCCGACAGCGAGGGGGTCAGCTCGTCGGCGGCCCGGACGCCGTCGCGGACCGCGGCGTTGACCAGCTTCTTCGTCGCCGCGTGGGCCACGGTCGGGCCGGCGGCGACGCGGCGGGCGTAGTCACGGGCCGCCTCGGCGAAGCCCTCGTCGGGCAGCACGCGGTTGACCACGTTCCAGTCGGCGAGCGTGGCCGCGGGGTACCACTCGCCGGTGAAGATCAGCTCCTTCGCCCGTGCGGGGCCGGCCCGCTCGGCCAGCCGCTGCGGGCCGCCCATCGACGGGGTGAGCCCGACGACGACCTCCGTCAGGCCGAACTTGGCCTTCTCGGCGGCCAGGATGATGTCGCAGGCCAGGGACAGCTCGAAGGCGGCGGTCAGGGTGAGCCCGTGCGCCGCGAACACGGTGGGCACCGGCAGGGCCTCGAGGGTGTGCGCCAGCTCCAGCAGCCGCACCCACAGCGCCGTCCCCCGCGCGACGCCGTCCGGCGACTGCGCGATCTCGTCGAAGTGGTGCACGTCGACGCCGCCGGAGACGACCCTGCCGCGCGCCTCGAGCAGGACCGCCCGCGCCCGGTCGGGCCGGCCGGGGTCGGTCAGCTCGACCAGCTCGGCGACCGCCCGTTCGTACCCGGCGAACACCGCCTCGTCGAAGAGGTTCAGCGGCGGGGAGTCCAGGACGACGACGGCGACGTCGCCGTCCCTCTCGATGCGCACCGGGTCGGTCATGGCCCGAGCCTGTCAGGGCCGCGCCGGAGGACGCACCCCGGGTGCGTCCCCGGCGCTAGCGTCCCGCGCGTGGCCGGCGTGTACCGCTCCGACGAGGGCCGCGAGCGGCTGCAGGCCTGGTGCGCCGACCGGCTCGCCGCCTGGCCCGTGCCGCACGGGCGGACGACGCTGGAGACCACCACGGGTCCCACCCACCTCCTGGTGACCGGCGAGGGGCCGCGGACGTTCGTCCTCCTGCCCGGGACCCACTTCAACGCCGCGACCAGCCTGCGCGTGGTCGCGGAGCTGCGGGCGCACGGCCGGGTGGTCGTCCCGGACCTGCCCGGCCAGCCGGGGCTGAGCACGGCGGAGCGGCCGGGGCCCGAGCGGATGGCCGCGTACGGGCGGTGGGTCGACGAGGTGGTGGCCCGGGTGCGGGAGGACGGCGCCGGTCAGCTCGTGCTGGTCGGGCACTCCCTGGGCGCCGCCGTCGCCCTGTGCGCGACGCCCGGCGTGGTCGACCGCCTCGTGCTGGTCGATCCCGCGGGCTTCGTGCCGGCCCGGGTGTCCCCGGCCGTGCTCGCCGTGACCCTGCGGTGGCTCGTCCGGCCCTCGCCGCGCAGCGCCGCAGCGCTCGCCGGCCGGATGTCCGGCCCCGGGCACGCGCCGAGGCCCGAGCTGGTCGAGTGGCTGGCCCTGGTCGCGCGGCACGTGCACGCCGCGGGAGCGCCGGGTCCCCTCCCGCGCGAGGTGACCGACCGGTGGCGTGGGGTGCCGCGGGTGGTCGTCGCCGGCGCCCACGACTGCTTCTTCCGTCCCGAGGCGCTGGCGGCGGCCGTCGCCGACCGCCTGGGCGAGGACCTCGTCGTCCTCGACGACCTCGGGCACCTCGGCCCCGAGGAAGACCCCTCCCGGCTGGCTGCGCTGGTCGCCGGGTGATCAGCCGGGCGGCCAGCCCAGGCCCCGGCCGCCCAGCACGTGCAGGTGCAGGTGGTCGACGGACTGGCCGGCCTGCGGGCCGGTGTTGGTGACCACCCGGTAGCCGGGTTCGATGCCGCCGTCGGCCACCAGGCCTTCCTGCTGCGCCACGGCGTGCGCGGCCCGCGCGACCTCGCCGAGGAGGTCGGCGTCGGCGGCGGCGAGGGCGCCGAGGTTGCGGTGGTGCTCCTTCGGGATCACCAGCACGTGGGTGGGGGCCTGCGGGTTGATGTCGCGGAAGGCCAGCACGCGGTCGGTCTCGTGGACGACGTCCGCGGGGATCTCCCCCGCGACCATCCGGCAGAACAGGCAGTCGCTCACGCCCGCGACCCTATAAGGACCCCCGTCCTCCCCACCCTCGCACGCTCGGGGCGGGCCCCTCGACAGGGGCCGTTCCGCGTCAGGCCCAGCGGACCTTGACGCTCAGCGCGGCGAGGGCGGCGGCGCCGGCGGTGGAGGTCCGCAGCACCTCCGGGCCCAGCCGCACGGGCTCGGCGCCCGCGGCGCGGAAGGCGACGATCTCGCCGTCGGTCAGCCCGCCCTCGGGCCCCACGACGACGGCGATGGTCCCCTGCCGCGGCGCCGGCACCTCGGCCAGCGGGCGGCGGGCCTGCTCGTGCAGCACCAGCGCCAGGTCGGCGTCGGCGAGCAGCCCGCAGACCTGCCGGGTGGTCATCGGCCCGGTCACCTCGGGGACCCGCGGCCGGCGTGACTGCTTGGTGGCCGCCCGCGCCGCGGCCCGCCACCTGGCCAGGCCCTTGTCGACGCGGTCCTCCCGCCAGCGGGTGACGCAGCGCGACGCCGTCCACGGCACGATCCGGTCGACGCCCAGCTCGGTGGCCAGGTCGACGGCGAGCGGGCCGCGGTCGCCCTTCGGCAGCGCCTGCACCAGCACCAGCTCCGGCTGCGGGGCCGGCACCTCGTGGCGGGCGCGCACCCGCACCCGCAGGCCCTCCGGCCCGGCGGCGACGACGTCGCCCTCGGCCACCAGCCCGCGGCCGTCGCCGACCCGGACCGTCTCCCCCGGCGCCAGGCGCAGGACGTCGACGGCGTGCCGGCCCTCCGCGCCGCCGACGAGCAGCTCCTCGGTGTCGGGCAGCTCGTCGAGCAGGAACAGCGGGGCGCCGTCGAGCTCGGGCGCGCCGGTGTCGGCCGTCACGCGTGCCCGTTCCACGCGTCGCGGACGCGGGAGAAGAAGCCCTGCTGGCTCTCGCGGGTGGAGCCGGCGGTGTCCTCGCCGCGCAGCGTGGCCAGCTCGCGCAGCAGCTTCTCCTGCTCGGCGTCGAGCTTGGTCGGCGTCTGCACCTCGACGTGCACCAGCAGGTTGCCCCGGCCGGTGGCCCGCAGCCGCGGGGCGCCCTGGGCGCGCAGCGTGAGCACGCTGCCGGACTGCGTGCCGGGCTTGATGTCGAGCTCGGTCTCGCCGTCGAGGGTGGTCAGGTTGAGCGTGGTGCCCAGCGCCGCCGACGTCATCGGCAGGGTGACCCGGCAGTGCAGGTCCTCGCCGTCGCGGGTGAACACCGCGTGCGGCCGCTCGTGGATCTCCACGTACAGGTCGCCGGCCGGGCCGCCGCCGGGGCCGACCTCGCCGTGCCCGGTGAGCCGGATGCGCATGCCGTCCTCGACCCCCGCCGGCACCTTCACCGGGATGGTCCGGCGGGCGCGCACGCGGCCGTCGCCGGCGCACTGCGGGCACGGCTCGGGGATGACCTGCCCGGTGCCGGCGCAGGTCGGGCAGGTGCGGGTGGAGACGACCTGGCCGAGGAACGAGCGCTGCACGCTCTGCACCTCGCCGCGGCCGGAGCAGGTGGTGCAGGTCGTCGGGTGCGTCCCGGGCGCGGTGCCGGCGCCGCTGCAGGTGGTGCAGAGCACCGCCGTGTCGACGGTGAGCTCCTTCGTGGTGCCGAAGACGGTCTCGTCGAGGTCGAGCTCGACCCGGATGAGCGCGTCGCCGCCGGCGCGGACGCGGCTGCGCGGACCGCGCGTGGCGGTCCCGCCGCCGAAGAAGGCGTCCATGATGTCGCCGAGGCCGCCGAAGCCGGCGCCGAACGGGTTGCCCCCGCCCGCGCCCGCACCGGCGGTGTCGAACGGATCGCCGCCGAGGTCGACGATGCGGCGCTTCTCCGGGTCGGTCAGCGCCTGGTAGGCGCGGTTGACCTCCTGGAAGCGCTCCTTGGCCTCGGGGTCGGGGTTGACGTCGGGGTGCAGGTCACGGGCCAGCCGCCGGTAGGCGCGCTTGATCTCGTTGTCCGTCGCGCCCCGGGCCAGCCCTAGAACGGCGTAGTAGTCGGTCGCCAAGTCTCTTCCTCAGCTCTCGGCCAGCAGCTGGCCGACGTAGCGGGCCACGGCGCGGACCGCGGCCATGTTGCCCGGGTAGTCCATGCGGGTGGGGCCGACGACGCCCAGCCCACCCAGTGCGCGGTCCCCGGAGCCGTACCCCACGGAGACGAACGACGCGCCGGCCAGGGCCTCGTGCGCGTTCTCCTCGCCGATCCGCACCAGCACGGTGCCCGGGTCCACCTCTCCCATCAACCGCAGGACCACGACCTGTTCTTCCAGCGCCTCCAGCAGCGGCCGGACGCTGTGCGGGAAGTCCAGGGCCCCGCTGCGGGCGAGGTTCGCCGTCCCGCCGATGACCAGGCGGTCCTCCCCCGGCTCGACCAGGGTCTCCATCAGCGTGGCGCTGACGGCGCCGACCAGCGCCCGCAGGTGCGGCGGCACGGTTACGAGCAGGTCGGGCACCTTCGCCCCGGCGTCGGCGAGCTTCACCCCGACGAAGGCGGAGTTGAGCAGGGCCCGCAGCTCGGCGACCGCCTCGTGGTCGACCTCGACCGGCGTCTCGACGGTCCGCTGCTCCACCCGGCCGGTGTCGGTGATCAGGACGAGCAGCAGCCGGGTGGCGCCGACCGGCACCACCTCGAGGTGCCGCACCGAGCTGCGCGACAGCGTCGGGTACTGGACGACGGCGACCTGGCGGGTCAGCTGCGCGAGCAGCCGCACCGTCCGGCCGAGGACGTCGTGCAGGTCGACGGCGCCGTCGAGGAAGCGCTCGATGGCGCGCCGCTCGGCGACCGACAGCGGCTTGATCGCCGAGAGCCGGTCGACGAAGAGCCGGTAGCCCTTGTCGGTGGGCACCCGCCCGGCGCTGGTGTGGGGCTGGGTGATGTAGCCCTGCTCCTCCAGCACCGCCATGTCGTTGCGGATGGTCGCCGGCGAGACCCCCAGGTCGTGCCGCTCGGCGAGGGCCTTGCTGCCCACCGGGTCGTTGGTCGAGACGAAGTCCTGGACGATGGCCCGGAGGACCTCCAGGCGCCGTTCCTCGTGCGCCACGCGTACACCTCCCCGTACCGGTCGACGCCGTGCCGGCGGTTGGCACTCGCAGGGATCGAGTGCCAGTTCAGCATACGACCGGAGGCTGCTCCCGTCGCGCGCCTCGCGGCGGGTCGGCGCCCCGGCGAGGGAGCAGCGCGGGCCGGGCCCGGCCGTTAGGGTGGGTCCGGACGGTGGCCCGGGACGGGGCAGGACAGCGGAGGTCGTTCCCCTGATCTTCAAAGCGGTGCGCGAGGGCCGTCCCTACCCGGACCACGGGATGACCACCAAGGACTGGGCGCTGATCCCACCCCGGCAGGTCCGGCTGGACACGCTGGTGACGACGAAGCGGGAGCTGGCGCTCGACGCCCTCCTCGCCGACGACTCGACGTTCTACGGCGACCTCTTCCCGCACGCGGTGCTGTGGCACGGCGAGCTGTACCTGGAGGACGGCCTGCACCGGGCGCTGCGGGCGGCGCTGCAGCAGCGCAACGTGATCCACGTCCGCGTGCTCGACCTCGACGCGCTCATGCCGGTGTCGCAGGCGGCCAGCGGGCCGACCACCGAGACGCTGCCCGCCCAGCCGCCGGTGCCGGCCCCGCAGCCCCGGGAGCGGTAGAACGGCCCCGCTGCAGGGCCCCGCGCCGAGCGTGCGAGGCGTGGGGGGCAGCGGGGTCCTTCTAGAGCCAGCCCTTCTCCTCGGCCACCCGGGCGGCCTCGACGCGGGTGCGGGCGCCGGTCTTGCCGATCGCCGAGGACAGGTAGTTGCGCACCGTCCCCTCCGACAGGAACAGCCGGCGGGCGATCTCGGCGACCGTGGCGCCGTCGGCCGCCTCGCGCAGCACGTCGGCCTCGCGGGCCGACAGCGGGGTGGCGCCGATGGCCAGCGCCGCGGCGGCCAGCTCGCGGTCGATGACCCGCTCCCCCGCCACGACCGCCCGGATCGCGCGGGCCAGCTCGGCGACGGGGGCGTCCTTGACCAGGAACCCCGAGGCGCCGACCTCCATGGCCCGGCGCAGGAACCCGGGCCGGCCGAAGGTGGTGAGGACGACGGCCCGCACCTCCGGCAGCGCGGTGGCCAGCGCGCGGGCGGCCTCGAGGCCGTCCATGCCGGGCATCTCGATGTCGAGCAGCGCGACGTCGGGCCGGTGCTCGCGCGCGGCCTCGACCACGGCGTCGCCGCGGCCGACCTCGGCGACCACCTCCAGGTCGTCCTCCAGGTCGAGCAGCGCCCGCAGCGCCCCGCGGACCATCGACTGGTCCTCGGCGATGAGCACCCGGATCACGCCGCGCCCACCCGCGTCGGCGCCGGCGTGGTGACCGGGAGCCGGGCCTGCAGCCGGAAGCCCCGGCCGGGCGCCGGACCGCTCTCGAAGTGCCCGCCCAGCGCCTCGACCCGCTCGGCGAGGCCGGACAGGCCGGCGCCGCCCGTCGCCGTCCCCGAGGGCCCGTGGCCGTCGTCGGTGACGGTCAGCGTGGCGTCGGCGTTCGTGGTGACGAGCTCGACGGTGACCGACCGGGCGCCGCTGTGCCGCAGCACGTTCGTCGTCGCCTCCCGCACCACCCAGCCGAGCGCGGCGTCGACCGCCGCGGGCAGCGGCGGCACCGCCGGCGCCCTGAGCCCGACGCCGGCAGCGGAGAGGGCCGAGCGGGCCTCGGCCAGCGCCTGGCCGAGGCTGACCTGCCGGTAGCCGCTGACGGCGTCGCGCACCTCGGCCAGCGCGCGGCGGGCGGCGGCCTCGACGTCGGCCATCTCCTCGCGGGCCCGCGCCGGGTCGCGCTCGGCCAGCCGCCCGGCGAGCTCGCTCTTGAGCGCGATGAGCGACAGGCTGTGTCCGAGCAGGTCGTGCAGGTCGCGGGCGAAGCGCAGGCGCTCCTCGGCGACGGCGTTGCGGGCCAGCTCCTCCCGCGCCTCCGTGAGCTCCGCGTTGATCGAGATCAGGTGCCGGGTGCCCTGCAGCGCGAAGGCGGTGAGCAGGCAGATGACCGGGAGGATGAACAGCTCGCCGAGCTGGCCGTGGGCCGCCAGCACGGCCGCGCACACGCCCGCGGCCCCGAGCACTGCCGGGGCGATCCAGCGCGTGGGCAGCGCGACCGAGACGGCGGCCGACACGTAGATCATCAGGCCGGCCCAGGGCGGCCCCTGCCAGGCGGCGAGCGCGACGCCGAGGGCGACCACGACCACCAGCCGCGCGCCGACGGGCCCGCAGGGGCTGAAGGCCCGCCGGAACACGTCGAGGTAGACGACGGTGAAGGCCAGCAGCGCGACCCCGGCCAGCACCGTCTCCCAGACCGGCCGGGGCGTGGTGACCAGGTCGACGACCGGGAACGCCTGGAACAGCAGCCAGGGCAGGGCCCAGCCGATCTGCTGCCGACGTCCGCGTCCGTCCACGCCCCGGACGGTAGCCCGGCTCATCCCGAGACGGCGTGCAGCGGGCGGTGGCGGCCCACCAGGGTGGCCAGCCCCGCGAACAGGACGCCGAAGCCGAGCACGGCGAGCACCGCGGACGGCGACGGGGCCGACCCGGCGGCCACGTCGCGACCGAGCTCGGCGTACCAGTAGGACGGCATCGCGTGCGCGACCGCCCGCAGCGCCTCGGGGAACACCTGCACCGGCACCCACAGCCCGCCCAGGGTCGCCAGCACGACGCCGAGGATGCCGGTGGCGCCGCCGGCGGCCTTCTCGTCCAGCGCCAGCCCGATGAGCAGTCCGAGGGCGACGAAGGCGAGCGACCCGACCCACAGCACGGCCACCAGGCCGACCCAGGTCGCGAGCGGCAGCTGCACGCCGTTGACGAAGCGGCCGACCAGCGCCACGACCACCAGGCTGGGCAGGGTGAGCAGGGCACCGACGACGACCTCGACGGCGAGCACCGACCAGGTCGGCACCGGCATCACCCGCAGCTGGCGCAGCCAGCCGGAGGCCCGGTCGAAGGAGAGCCGGATGGTGGCGCCCAGGGCGGCGCCGAGGGCTCCGTACGCCATCATCGACACCAGGAAGTTCCCCGCGTAGTCCTGGTACTGCGCGGCCGAGGTCGCCTGGCCGCCGAAGACCTTCGTGAAGAAGACGGTGAACAGCGCCGGCAGCAGGACGGTGAAGAACAGGTACTGCTTGTTGCGGCCGACGCGGCGCAGCTGGAAGAGCAGCAGGGTCGTCATCGGGCAGCTCCCGTCAGGGTGAGGACGGCGTCCTCGAGGCTGGCGCCGCGGACCTCGAGGTCGGCCAGCGGGACGCCGTCGGTGAGCAGGGCACGCAGCGTGGCCTCCGGGTCGACCGTGGTCAGGGCGACGGTGTCGCCGCGGCGGTCGGTGGCGGTCACACCGGGGACGTCGTCGAACCGGCCGCCGGCGGTGGTGAAGGAGATGGTCCGCCCGGCGGCACGGGCCTTGATCTGCGCGGCCGGCCCGTCGGCGACGACGCGGCCGCCGGAGACGACCACCACGCGGTCGGCGACGGCGTCGGCCTCGTCGAGGTGGTGGGTGGCGAAGACGACCGTGTGCCCGCGCCCGGCCAGCGCGCGCATCGTCGTCCAGAACGCGCGGCGGCCCTCGACGTCCATGGCCGAGGTCGGCTCGTCGAGCAGCAGCAGTGGCGACTCGCCGGCCAGGGCGAGGGCCAGCAGCACCCGCTGGCGCTGGCCGCCGGAGAGCTGGTCGGTGCTGCGTCCGAGGAGGCCGTCGATGCCGGCCGTGACGACCAGGTCGTCCAGCGGCCAGGCGGTCGGGTAGCTGCGCCGGGCCAGGTCGAGCAGCTCGCCGACGCGCGCCTCGGTCGGCAGCCCGCCGTGCTGCAGCATCGCGCCGACGGCGCCGGAGCGGACCGCGGCGGCGGGCGACCGGCCGAGCACCCGGATGCTGCCGGCCGTGGGCCGGAGCAGGCCGAGGACGGCGTTGACGGTGGTGGACTTGCCGGCGCCGTTGGGGCCGAGCAGGGCGACCGTCTGGCCGCGCGGGATGGCGAGGTCGACGCCGTCGACGGCGACGGTGTCGCCGAAGCGGACGGTCAGCCCCGAGACGTCGAGGGCGAGCGTGTCTGGCACGCCGGCAAGCCTCGCGGCCGGCACCGGTGCCGCGGCAGTGCGGGACGTCGTCGATCCCGCCTGACATCCGTCACGCGGGGGCGCCCTGCCGCTCGGGGAAGGTGCCCAGCTCGGCGACGTCGTGGCCGTGCGGGTAGCTGCGGACCTGCGGCATGTCGCCGGCCCACCGCGGCGCGCGGCGCGCCGGCAGGAACCGCACCACCCGCCCGCGGGCCCGCACGCCGGCGCGGACCAGCGCCCGGAACGCCGGGTGCGGCCGCGGGTAGCCGAGGGCGTCGAGCAGCGGCCCGTCCATGAGCGCGCACGAGATCCGCCGGACCAGGGCCGGTGGCAGCCGGTCGTTGGGCGGGAAGGTGTTGAGCAGCTCGAGGGTGGCGTCGGCGACGCGGCGGCCGCCGGGGTCGAAGGCGAAGTGCGCCCGCTCGTAGGCGTCGAGGTGCCGGGTGAACGCCTGCCAGGTCTCCGGCACGTCGCGGATGCCCATGTGCCGGCCCAGCGCCCGGTAGTAGTTGGCACCGGCGATCCGCTCGACCTCGGTCATCGGGCGCCAGCCGAACTCGTCCAACCAGCGGATGGGGGTGACGACGAAGGTGGCGAGCACGTAGCGCAGGTCGTCGTCGCCGATGCCGTGGACGGCGTGCATGCGGTTCATCCGGCGCAGCGCCGTCCGCCCGTCGCCGTCGGTGAAGCCGTGCCGCAGGATCGCCTCGAGGATGAGGACGGTGTCGTCGTAGCGCTTCTGCACCCGGTCGACCAGCTCGCCGGTGCGGGCCAGCAAGCCGCCGATGCTGGGCACCGCGTAGGTGCGGAACAGCGCGAAGCTCAGCGCCTGGTTCATGTCCCACGGGAACTCGTAGGTGCAGGTCAGCTGGTAGATCTCGCGGAAGTCGCGGCCGGGGTCGAGCGCCTCGATCCGCCGCAGCACGTCGTAGCGCCCCACCGCGCCTCCTCCGGTCACGCCTCCGGCGGCGGCGCCCCGTGCCGCGCCGTGTACCAGGCGACGTAAGCCTGGACCGCGGTCGGCAGGGTCGGGAAGAGCCGCTCCTCGCCGATCCGGTCGACCAGGCCCGCCGCCGCCAGGGGCACGCGCAGGTCCTCCTTGACCCGTGCCATCGCGAAGACGACGCCCCGCCGGTCCAGTTCGGCCCGCACCTCCTCCAGCGCGTCCAGCCCGGTGAGGTCGACCTCGACGTTGGACTCGGCGTTGAGCACGAACCACTCCGTCGGCGTCGGCACGCCGTCGACCGCGGCCAGCGCGCGGGTCCGGAAGTCCTCGGCGTTGGCGAAGAACAGCGGGGAGTCGTAGCGGTAGACGACCAGGCCGGGCACCAGCCGCGCCCCGGGGTGGTCGTCGATGTCGTGCATCCCGGCGATCCCCTCGGCGTAGCCGAGGATGCCGTCGTGCGGCCGGGCGACGCGGCGCAGCAGGTCGGCCACGGAGAGGCCGACGGCCACCAGCACGCCGGGCAGCACGCCGAGCACGACGACGCCGGCCGTGGTGGCGAGGGCGAGCAGCAGCTCGCTGCGGCGGAACGCGGCGAACCGGCGGAACTCCCCCACGTCGACGAGCCGCAGCGCGGCGTAGACGACGATCGCGCCGAGCGCCGCGGTGGGGAACGCCGCGAGGACCGGCCCGGCGAGGAGCAGGGCCAGGACGACGGTGGCCAGCGCGACCAGCGAGTGCAGCTGGCTGCGGCTGCCCAGGGCGTCACCGATCACCGTGCGGCTGCCGCTGCTGCTCACCGGGAACCCCTGGGTGAGCCCGACGCCGACGTTGGCGACCCCGAGGGCGAGCAGCTCCTGGTCGGCGTCGATCCGGTAGCCGCCCCGCTGGGCGAACGCCCGCGCGGTGAGCACGTTGTCGGTGAAGCCGACGATGGCCACCCCGACGGCGGCCGGGAGCAGCGCGGTGAGGTCGGCGAGGCCGACGGCGGGGACGCCCACGTCGGGCAGGTCGGCCGGGATCTCGCCGACCACGGCGATCCCCCGGTCGCCGAGGGAGAAGGCGGCGACGGCGCCGGCCGCGGCGAGGATGCCGATCAGCGGCGCCGGCGCCCGCGGGAACCAGTGCTGCACGAGCAGGAGCAGGACGAGCACGCCGGTGGCGAGCAGGAGGGTGGGCGGCTGCACCTCCCCGAGCCCCCGGAGGAACGAGCCCAGCTCCGCCAGGACGCCGTCGCCGTCCACCGGCACGCCGGTGACCCGCTCGAGCTGGCTCACGACCATCAGCACGGCGACGCCGGCCAGGTAGCCGACGAGCACCGGCTTGGACAGCAGGTCGGCCACGAACCCGATCCGGGCCAGCCGTGCGAGGAGGCACAGGACGCCGACGAGCACGGCGAGCGCGGCGGCCAGGGCCGCGTAGCGCAGCGGGTCGCCGTCGGCCAGCGGAGCGACCGCCAGGGCGGTCATCAGGGCCGTGGTGGACTCCGGGCCCACCGAGAGCTGCCGTGACGAGCCGAGGGCGGCGTAGACGAGCAGCGCGACGCCGATCGCCCAGAGCCCGGTGACCGGCGGCAGACCGGCCACCGCGGCGTACGCCATGACCTGCGGCACGAGGTAGGCGGCGACCCCGACGCCGGCGAGGACGTCCGGGCGCAGCCAGGCCCGCTCGTAGCGGCGCAGCCGGTGCAGTCCCGGCGCGAGACGCCAGGCACCCGTGGGCTCGCTGGTCACGGCGGGACATCCTGCCGCGCCCGGGGCCGTCAGTCGGTCAGGTCCCGGACGACGGCGTCGGCGAGCAGCCGTCCGCGGTCGGTGAGGACGGCGCGGCCGGCGGCGTGCGCCCCCGGCTGGAGCAGGCCCCGGTCGACGGCGGCCGCGGCGCGGGTCCGGCCGACGGCGGACAGCGCGGGCAGCGGCAGGCCGTCGCGCAGCCGCAGGCCGAGCATGATCGCCTCCAGCGCCCGGTCGGCGTCGTCGAGCAGCTCGCGGCCCGCCGCCGGGCTCTCCCCGCGGGCCAGCCGGTCGGCGTGGGCGGCGGGGTGCTTGACGTTCCACCAGCGGAGGCCGCCGACGTGGCTGTGCGCGCCGGGGCCGATGCCCCACCAGTTGGCGTTGGCCCAGTAGAGCTCGTTGTGCCGGCAGCGGGCGGCGTCCGACGTCGCCCAGTTGCTCACCTCGTACCACTCGAACCCGGCCCTGCGGAGGGTCGCGTCGGCCTGCTCGTAGCGGTCGGCGAGCACGTCGTCGTCGGGCATCGGCAGCTCGCCGCGGCGGATCCGCCGGGCCAGCCGGGTGCCCTCCTCGACGATCAGCGCGTAGGCGCTGACGTGGTCGACCGGGGCGGCGAGGACGGCGTCGAGGCTGGCCGCCCAGTCGGCCTCGGTCTCCCCCGGCGTGCCGTAGATGAGGTCCAGGTTGACGTGCTCGAAGCCGGCCGCGCGGGCCTCGCGGGCGGCCTCCACCGCCCGGCCCGGGGTGTGCCGCCGGTCGAGGACGGCGAGCACGTGCTCGGCGGCCGACTGCATGCCGAGGCTGACCCTGGTGTAGCCGGCCGCGCGCAGGGTCGCCAGCGACGCCGGGGTCACCGTCTCGGGGTTGGCCTCGGTGGTCACCTCGACGTCGTCGGCGACGGGGAACAGCCGCCGGATCTCGGCCAGGACGGCGGCCAGGTCGTCGGCCGGCAGGAGCGTCGGGGTGCCGCCGCCGACGAACACGGTGCGCACGGTCGGCAGCTCGGGCCCGAGGGTGGCCGCCGCGGCGCGCAGCTCGGCGATCGCCGTCCCGGCGTACTCCGACCGGTTGGCGCCGGGGCCGAGCTCCTCGGAGGTGTAGGTGTTGAAGTCGCAGTAGCCGCAGCGGGTGGCGCAGAACGGCACGTGCACGTACAGCCCGAAGGGCGTGGTGGCCAGGCCGTCGCGGGCGGTCTCCGGCAGCTCGAAGGTGTCCATCTGCTCCCAGTGTCCCCCGTCCGCGCCGCCGACCGGCAGGATCGGCGGGCGTGAGCGACGACGACGTCCTGAAGGCCACGGTCGAGCGCGGGGTGGCGACGCTGACCCTGGACTCCCCCGCCAACCGCAACGCGCTGTCCCGGGCGATGCGCGCACAGCTGCGCGCCGCGCTGACCGAGGCGCTCGCCGACGACGCGGTGCGGGTGGTCGTGCTCGACCACACCGGCCGGGTGTTCTGCTCGGGGATGGACCTGTCGGAGGCCGCGGGCGGCGGCGTGCAGGACCAGGGGGTCCGCGAGTTCCCCGAGATCCTGGCGGCGATCTGGTCGTCGCCGAAGCCGGTGCTGGCCGCCGTCCGGGGTCCGGCGCGGGCCGGCGGGGTCGGGCTGCTGGCCGCGTGCGACGTCGTCGTGGCGGGTGCCTCGGCCACCTTCGCGTTCAGCGAGGTGCGGATCGGCGTCGTCCCGGCGGTGATCTCGGCGGTGGTGCTGCCGCGGATGCTGACCCACGTCGCGCACCGGCTGATGCTGACCGGCGAGGTCTTCGACGCCGCCACCGCCGCGGCCGGTGGGCTGGTCGACCTGGTCACGGCCGACGACGAGGTCTCCGAGGTGGTCGCGCAGCAGGTCGCCGCCCTGGCCGCCGGCGCGCCCGCGGCGCTGGCCGAGACCAAGCGGCTGCTGCGCGCCGGCGCTCCCCCGCTGCGGTTCGACGACCTGCTCGAGCTCTCGGCCCGGTTCTTCGCCAGCGAGGAGGGCCAGGAGGGCATCGCGGCCTTCCGGGAGAAGCGCCCGGCCATGTGGGTACCGACGTCCTAGTGCTCTGCCCACCCTGGTGGGCAGAGCACCAGGACCTGCAGACTCCTGCCATGACCGAGCGGCGCGACGACGAGCGCTTCCGGCACCTGCCCGAGCCGGTGCGCCCCGAGGACCTGGTCGAGACCGCCGACGTCTCGGCGCACCCGGTCCGCGACGAGGAGACCGAGCAGCGGGAGTTCATGCTGCGCAACGCGGCCGGCTGAGCCGGCTCAGCGCAGCCGGCGGGAGTTGTCGGGCAGCCGCTGGGTCACGCCCCGCGCGTCGAGCCACTCCATCAGCGGGACGGCGACGCGGCGGCTGGTCCCCCACGCCTGGCGGGCCTGGCTCACGGTGAACGGCGCGGGCAGCCCGGTCAGGCGGGCGCGCGCCTCCCCCTCCACCCCCGGGGCCAGGTAGACGCCGTCGGCGACCCGCACCAGCTGCCCGTCCCGCACGGCCGCCGCCAGCTCCCGCGGGCCGAGCCCGGCCGCGGCCAGGTCGCCCGCCTCGGGGGCGGCGAACGGGTCGGCCGCCAGCCGCGCCCGCACCTCGTCCACCGCGCGCTGCACGGCCGCCGGCAGGCCCGCGGCCGCCTCGGCCACCCGGCCGTCCCGCAGCGCCAGCGGCGGCCGCACCAGGGCGCCGACCAGCTCGGCGCCGGGCAGCTCGAGGGCCCGGCGGACGACGTCGACCGGCGGGCCGGGCTCCAGCGGCCGCAGCCGGCGGTAGCGGGCGACGACGTCGGGCAGCCGGCCGGCCAGCTCGTCGAGGACGCCGGGGGCCACCAGCCACGGGCCGACCCGCGTCGCGCCGGGCGGCTCGGGCCAGCCCATCGCGGCGAAGTCGGCGGCCCGCACGAACCGCCGCCGGGCGAGGTCCGCGGCCGCGCCCGCCGTGCCGGGCAGCTGCGCGGCCAGCTCGGCGCCGCGCACGCGGGCCGCGCCGCGGCGGCGCAGCTCCGGCGGGGCGACGTCGCGCACGTCCGCGCCGAGCACGCGCCGGGTGCCCGGGTCGCGGACCAGCAGCCGGTCGCCCACCCGCAGCGGCAGCGGCGCGGCCAGCCGCAGCCGCAGCGCGCTGCCCTCCAGCGGCCGCACCCGGGCGGCGACGGTGGCCGAACCGACGTGCACCACCGGCTCGGCGGGCAGCCGGTCCTCCGGCACCGCGTCGAGGGTGACGTCGACCAGGTCGGTGCGGCGGAACGCGCCCGGGGTCAGCAGCGCGTCGCCGCGGGAGAGCTCCTCGACCGCGATCCCGCGCAGGTTGAGCGCGACCCGCGCCGTGGCCGCCGCCCGCTCGACCGGCTCGCCGAGGGAGTGCACGCCCCGGACGACGACCTCGCGGTCGCCCAGCGCCAGCCGGTCGCCGGGCGCGACGGTGCCCGCGGCGAGGGTGCCCGTGACCACGGTGCCCGCGCCGCGGATGGTGAAGGCGCGGTCGACCCACAGCCGCACGGGGGGGCCGCGGTCGGGTGCGGGCAGCGCGGCCAGCACCCGCTCGAGCGTCGCGGCGAGCTCGGGGACCCCGGCGCCGGAGACCGCGCTGACCGCCACCCCGGGGACGTCGCCCATCGCGGTCTCGGCGAGCCGCTCGCGCACGTCGGCCAGCACGGGCCCGGGATCGGCCAGGTCGGCCTTGGTGACGGCGAGCAGCGCGTGCCGCACGCCCAGCGCGTCGAGGACGGCGACGTGCTCGGCGGTCTGCGCCGACCAGCCGTCGTCGGCGGCCACCACCACCAGCGCGGCGGGCACCGAGCCCACGCCGGCCAGCATGTTGCCGACGAACCGCTCGTGCCCGGGCACGTCCACCACGGCCAGCCGCCGTCCCGACGGCAGCGTCGTCCAGGCGAAGCCGAGGTCGATGGTGAGCCCGCGGCGGCGCTCCTCCTCCCACCGGTCGGGCTCCATGCCGGTGAGCGCCCGCACCAGCGTGGACTTGCCGTGGTCGACGTGGCCCGCGGTGGCGATCACCTCCACCGGGCGGCCACCTCCAGCACGGCGGCGGCCAGCGCGTCGTCGTCCCCGGGCGGGAGGCTGCGCAGGTCGAGCAGCGTCCGGTCGTCGGCGACGTAGCCGACGACCGGCGGCTGCCCGAGCCGCAGCGGCTCGGCGAAGGACGGCGGCAGCGAGACCGCGGCGCTGGGCAGCGGGTGCTCCGGCGCCCCTCCCCCGCCGACCCGGGCCTCGGCGGCGACCGCCCGGGCGTCGACGCCGGCCGCGGCGAGCCGCTCGGCGAGCGCGCGGGCCCGCGCCCGCAGGCCGTCGACGTCGGCGGCGAGCATGGCGCGCACCGGCGGCGTCGGGCCGCGCAGCGTCGCCTCGAGCGCGGCCAGCGTCGTCTTGTCGACCCGCAGCGCCCGGTAGAGGGGGTGCCGGCGCAGCCGCTGCACGAGCTCGGCCCGGCCCAGCACCAGCCCGGCCTGCGGGCCGCCGAGCAGCTTGTCGCCGCTGGCCAGCACGAGGTCGGCGCCGGCGGCCAGGGTCGACTGCAGGTCGGGCTCGTCGGGCAGCACGGGGTCGGGCGCGAGCAGGCCCGAGCCGACGTCGGCCACCAGCGGCACCCCGCTGCCGTGCAGCGCCTGCGCCAGCTCGTGCACCGGCACCGCGCGGGTGAAGCCGCGGACGACGAAGTTCGAGGGGTGCACCTTGAGCACCGCGCCGGTGCCGTCGTGCAGGGCGTCCCGGTAGTCGTCGAGGGTGACCCGGTTCGTCGTCCCGACCTCGCGCAGCCGGGCGCCGGTGGCGGCGAGCAGCTCGGGGATGCGGAACCCGTCGCCGATCTCGACGAGCTCGCCGCGGGCGATCACGAGCTCGCGGCCCTGGCCCAGCGCGGTCGCCACCAGGGCGAGCGCGGCGGCGCAGTTGTTGACCACGAGCGCCGCCCCGGCCGCGGGGACGGCGGCGAGCAGCGCCGCGAGCGCCGCCTCGCCGCGCGGGCCGCGGCGGCCGGTTGCCAGGTCGAGCTCGACGTCGGTGGTGCCGGCGGCGGCGGCGATCGCCTCGACGGCGGCGGCCGACAGCGGCGCCCGCCCGAGGTTGGTGTGCACGAGCACCCCGGTCGCGTTGAGCACGGGGCGCAAGCTGGCGGCGGTCGACGGCAGCGCGGCCAGGACGGCGTCGACGGCGCCGCCCGGCGGCAGCTCGCCGTCCCGGATGCGCTGCTGGACCGCCTGGACGGCGCCCTTGACCAGGTCCCGCCCGAGCCGGTCCGCGGCGGCGGCCACGGCCGGCTCGGCCAGCAGCGCGTCGGTGCGCGGCACCTGCCGGCGCGGGTCCGTGATCACCACGTCCGAAGCGTAGGCGGGCGGGCGGAGTGGCGGAGGCGGACGGGAATCGAACCCGCCTGACCGAGCTGCTCGGTCACGTCGGCTTTAGAGGCCGCGGGGGTCACCAGACACCCTGACGCCTCCGCCGCGAACCCTACGTCGTCGAAACTGTCAGTGCCTCCCGCCACCCTTCCGGCATGGCCCGCACCGAGCACCGCCCCGCCGCGACGCTTCCCCCGGTGACCCTCACCCCCGAGGAGGCCGCGGCCGTCGCCGTCGCCCTCGCCGCCCAGCCCGACGGCGCCTACGCCGAGGCGGGCCGCGGGGCGCTGGAGAAGGTGCTCGACGTCCTCGAGCCCGACCCGCAGCGCCGGGCGCAGCTGCTGGCGACCAGCCTGTGGGTCAGCGCCGAGGCCAGCCGGTCGGCCGAGATCCGGTCGGTGGTGGAGCAGGCCGTGGCCCGCCACCGCGTCCTGGTCGTGCGCTACCGCGACGGCAAGGGGCAGGTCTCCCGGCGCGAGGTCGAGCCGCAGCTGCTGGCCCACGCCCACGACCACTGGTTCCTCGTCGGGTGGTGCCGCGAGCGGCAGGCGCCCCGCTGGTTCCGCGAGGACCGGATCGAGGCCGTCGAGCTGACCACCGAGACCGCTCCCCGCCGCGACCCCGGGCTGTTCGGCGCCCCCTCCGACACCCACCCGGCCGGGCGTGCGCTGGGCCGCGGGGCCAAGGCCCCGGCCGTGGCTCCCCCGCCACAGCCGCCCCGCCTCACCGTGCTGCCCGGCGGGCGGGCGTGACCCCCGCCTAGATTCGGGCGGTGACCAGCGCACCGCCGACCATCCGCCTCACCCAGTACGCGCACGGGGGTGGCTGCGCCTGCAAGATCCCGCCCGGCGAGCTGGAGGCGGTCGTCGCGGGCCTCACCGCCGGCGGGCCGGTGGAGCCCGCCGCCGAGCTGGTCGTCGGGCTCGACGACGGCGACGACGCCGCGGTCGTGCGCATCGCCGGCGGCCAGGGACTGGTGCTCACCACCGACTTCTTCACCCCCGTCGTCGACGACGCGCACACCTTCGGCCGGATCGCCGCGGCCAACGCGCTGTCCGACGTCTACGCGATGGGCGGCACCCCGGTGCTGGCGGTCAACCTGCTCGGCTGGCCGCGCGACGTGCTGCCCGCCGAGCTCGCCGCCGAGGTGCTGCGCGGCGGCCTGGACGTCGCCCGGGAGGCCGGCTGCCACGTCGGCGGCGGGCACTCGATCGACGACCCCGAGCCGAAGTACGGGATGGCGGTGACCGGCCTGGTCGACGTCGAGCGGGTGATCCGCAACGACGCCGCGGTCGCCGGCACCCCGCTGTCGCTGACCAAGCCGCTGGGGGTGGGCGTGCTCAACAGCCGGCACAAGCAGACCGGCGAGGTCTCCGCGGAGGCGGTCGCGTCGATGACCGCGCTCAACCGCGAGGCCGGCCGGGCGGCGGTCGCGGCCGGCATCCGCGCCGGCACCGACGTCACCGGCTTCGGCCTGCTCGGCCACCTGTACAAGATGGCCCGGGCCAGCGGGGTGACCGCGGTGGTCGACGCCGCCGCCGTCCCCTACCTGACCGGGGCGCGCGAGGCGCTCGCCGCCGGCTACGTCTCCGGCGGCACCCGCCGCAACCTCGACTGGGTCCGCCCGCACACCGACCTGTCGGCGGTCGACGAGGGCGAGGCGCTGCTGCTGGCCGACGCCCAGACCTCGGGCGGCCTGCTGCTCGGTGGCGAGGTCCCCGGCGCCCCGGTGATCGGCGAGTTCGTCCCCCGCGGGGAGCACGTCCTGGTCGTTCGTTAGCGTCCCCCCATGCTGGCTGCCTTCGTCTCCACGCCCGCCCCGAAGGACCCGCTCTCCGTGCTGGAGATCGGCGAGCGCCCGGAGCCGGAGGTGCCCGACGGCTGGACGACGGTCCGGGTCAAGGCGGTGTCCCTCAACCACCACGACCTGTTCAGCCTGCGCGGCGTCGGCCTGCCGCAGGAGCGGATGCCGATGATCCTCGGCACCGACGCCGCCGGGCTCGACGAGGACGGCAACGAGGTCGTCGTCCACGGCGTCGTCGCCAGCCCCGGCTGGACCGGGGACGAGACGCTGGACCCCAAGCGCTCGCTGTTCAGCGAGCTGCACCAGGGCACCATGGCCGAGCGGGTCGCCGTCCCCCGCCGGAACCTGCTGCCCAAGCCGGCCAAGCTGTCCTTCGCCGAGGCGGCCTGCCTGCCCACCGCCTGGCTGACCGCCTACCGCATGCTCTTCGTGCGGTCCGGGCTGCGCCCCGGGCAGACGGTGCTGGTGCAGGGCGCCAGCGGCGGCGTCGCCACCGCGCTGATCGTGCTGGGCCGGGCCGCCGGCTACCGGATCTGGGTGACCGGCCGCAGCGAGGAGAAGCGGGCGGCCGCCCTCGCCCTCGGCGCCGACCAGGCCTTCGAGACCGGCGCCCGGCTGCCCGAGCGGGTCGACGGCGTCATGGAGACCGTCGGCGAGGCCACCTGGTCGCACAGCGTCAAGTCGCTCAAGCCCGGCGGGGTGCTGGTCACCTCGGGCGCCACCACCGGGTTCAACCCGGGCGCGGAGCTCAACCGGGTGTACTTCACCCAGCTGTCGGTCATCGGCTCGACCATGGGCACCCGCGACGAGCTCGAGGACCTGGTCGAGCTCTGCCGGGTCGCCGGCGTGCGGCCGCAGATCGACGTCGAGCTGCCGCTGACCGAGGCCCGCGAGGGCTTCGCGCGCATGCTCGAGGGGCGGACGAACGGGAAGATCGTCTTCACCCTGTGAGCCGACGGGCGGTCAGACCCGTACCCCGGCACCCTGGATGACCAGCCCGCGGACCTCGAACTCCTCCGGGGCCGGCGCGTCGGGCATCGGCGCGCCGCCGGAGAGCTCCGCCATCAGCGGGAAGACGACCTCGGCGTTGTAGCGGTCGAACACCTCCCGCGACTCCCAGACCTCCACGACCTGGAACCCGGCCGCGGTGGGCCGCGCGACGTGCAGCAGCAGCCCCTCGACCGGTCCTGGGTACCGGCGGAGGAGCTCCGCGTGGAGCGCGTCGTACATCTCTACGGGCGCCGGTACGTCGGTGACGATCCCTACGGGCATGGAGGCCTCCGCTCGGGCTGCGGCCCGGTCCGGCGGTCCGCCGGACCGGGCCACACCGTAGTCCCGCACGGCCCTCAGAAGTCCCGGGTCCAACGGCCGATGTGCAGGACGCCGTCGGGGTCGTAGGTGCGCGAGATCTCGGCCAGCCGCCGCAGGGTCGGCTCGTCGTAGGCGCGCCGGGCCGACCGCTCGTCGTGCACCGGGCCGAAGTTCGGCCACACGTGCCCGTTGTCCCACGGGGCGAGGGCGGCGAAGACCCGGTCGGCGTCGACCATCGCGCGGGCGGCCATGTCGGCGTCGGCGGCCAGCCCGACGGCGAGCACGCTGAACGCCGCGTCCCGGTGGCAGAAGGAGTTGGGGTGCTCCCCCGGCCGCGCGTACGCGCCACCCAGGGCACGCACCTCGAGCAGGATCAGCGAGGAGCCCGAGCCGGAGCCGGCCACCTCGAGCAGCCGGTCGGCGGCCTCGGCCGGGAACTCCGACAGCAGGATCGCCGGGTCGACCGCGGGCGTCGGGTCGACGGGGTCGGTGTGCACCGAGTCGACCGCGGTGTAGGGCTTGAGCGCGGCGTCGTCCAGGACCACGGGCGCGACGGCGCGCATCCGGTCCAGGTGCCGTGCGCCCTCCTCCGGGTCGCCGGTCCACAGGAAGCGCAGGCTCAGGGTCATCCGGCCGGCCAGCGGCGGCGGGACCTCGGGCAGCGGCGGCAGCTGGAACAGCCCGAACGACGTCGTCCCCTGCTCGGGCAGCTCGGCCGCCCACGTCCGCCAGGCGGCGATGACCCGGGGGGCGTCCGCGGCGTCGAACCAGACCGAGCCGCCGTAGAAGGTGGGCAGGTGCACCAGGTCGAACTCGACCGCGGTGACGATCGCCGTGGTGCCCTTGCCGCCGCGCAGCGCCCAGAACAGGTCGGGGTGCTCGGTGGGCGTCACCCGGCGCAGCACGCCGTCGCCGGTGACGACGTCGAACGCGCGCACCTTGTCGGCCGCCAGCCCGAACGTGCGGGCCATCGGACCCACGCCGCCGCCGGTGGTGTAGCCGACGACGCCGACGTCGGTGACCGAGCCCGACAGCGGGGCCAGCCCGTACGGGGCGGCCTCCTGCACGACCCGCAGCCACTTGACGCCCGCGCCGACCCGCGCCCAGCCCTCCGGGTGCACGGTCACCTCGTCGAGGTCGCGGGTGGACACCAGCAGGTGGCCGGCGATGCCGGGGATCGCGCCGTGACCGGTGCCCTGGACGCCGGCGGTCAGGCCGAACGCGCCGGCGAAGCGCACCGCGGCGGCCACGTCCTCCGCCGTCCGCGCGGCGACGACGGCGGCCGGGTGCAGCGGGACGGCGAGGTTCCACGGCGTGACGTGCGCGGCGTAGCCGGCCTCGCCGGGCTGGTGCACGGAGCCGGTGATGACGGCGTCGAGCACGTCGAAGGGGGCGTCGACGGTGAGGTCGTCGACGACGGTGTCGAGGGTGGTGCTCACGGTTTCCTCCTGGATCCGGGGAACGTCGGCGTGACGTCTGCGGAAACCGTGGCCCCGGGCTCTTGCCCGGCTCTTGCGCACCTCTTGAGGGCGCGCCTCAAGAAGGCGTCAGACGGCGGGGTGCGGGGACAGGAACAGCCCGTGCGGGTCGACGCCGCGCCGGATCGCCGACAGCCGCGCGTGCACCCCCGGCGGGAACGCCTTCCGGGTGTCGACCGGGTCGTCGAGCATCGGCAGGTACCGCCGGCCGGTCGCCCACGGCTCGACGGCGGAGAGGAACCGCGCCGCGTCCACCCGCTGCACCGCCGGGTCGCCCTGGAAGCCGACGCTCAGGGCGAGGAAGCCGCCGTCCAGCGCGTTCAGCGCGCCGCCGGAGGGGTCCGGCCGGGCCAGCGCCCCACCGAGGTGGCGCAGCTCGGCGATGGCCAGGATCGTGCCCGAGCCCGGGCCGACGGCGTCCACGACCGCGGCGATCGCCGGCTCGGGCAGCGACCCGACCAGCGTGCTGCTGGCGTACGCCGGCGTCGGGCCCTCCGGCTCCAGGTGCAGCCGCGCCAGGCTCGCCGCCGGCACCCGCGCCGCCGTGTCGAACTCCGGCCGCAGCGCCCGCAGCGGGGCCAGCACCTCCGCGGCGGCGGCGTCGTCCCCCAGCACCGCGCCGTCGACCATGGCCAGCCGGCGGCCGCGCAGCGGCGGGGGGACGTGGTCCATCACCGGGACGTCGAGCAGCCGGAAGGACGTCGTCGCGGTCTCCGGGGCGCCCGCGCACCACCGCACCCACGCCGGCAGCACGCGCTCGACCTCGGTCCAGTCCCAGGCGAGGAACCCGGCGACCACCGTGTCGAGCGGGAACAGGTCGAACTCCAGCGCCGTCACCACGCCCAGCGGTGCCGCGCCGCCGCGCAGGGCCCAGAACAGGTCGGCGTCGTCGTCGGCGGTGGCGCGCACGAAGGTGCCGTCGGCGAGCACCAGCTCCACCGCGGTCACGGCGTTGCACTGCAGCCCCCGCTGGCGGGCGTACCAGCCGATGCCGCCGCCGAGGGAGTAGCCGACCACGCCCACGTCGGGCGAGGACGGGTGCAGGGCGGCCAGCCCGTTCGACCCGGCGGCGTCGGTGAGGTCGCCCCAGAGCACCCCCGCCCCGACGCGGGCGGAGCGCCGGTCGGCGTCCACCACCAGCTCGGTCATCGCCGAGGTGCGCAGCAGCACCGCCTCGGTCAGGTGCCCCTGCAGCGGCGGGGCGCCGTGGCCGGTGCCCTGCGGCGCGACCGCCAGGCCCTCGGCCGCGGCCCGGCGGAGCACCTCGGCGACCTCGTCGGGGAAGGCCGGGTAGACGACCGCCGCCGGGTAGTCGGACATCTGCAGGTTCCACGGCGAGCGGGCCAGGTCGTAGGCCGGGTCGCCGGGCAGGTGCACCGCTCCCCCGCACAGCCCGCGCAGGCCCTCCGCCCGGAGGTGGGCGGGAGCCGGCGTCTGCTGCTGGGTCACGGGTCTCCTCGTCTCAGTGGTGGACAGCGTCCGTCGGTCGACTTGAGGGGAACTTGAGACGCCCGCCGTCGGCCGCCTCGAGGACGGCGCCGACGGTCCCCGGCGTCAGGAACAGCCGCTGGGCGATCTGCACGACGTCGAGGCCCGACGCGGCGAGCGCGAGGACCTGCCGCTCGGCGCCGGACCGCCGGGGCGCGGGCACCGGGTGGTCCTCCCGGACCCCCCGGGCGGCCAGCGCGGCGCACGCCCGGGCCAGGACGCCCTCCGCGCCGAGCTCCGTCGCCGCCTCGACCGCCGCGCGCAGCAGCGGGACGGCCTCGTCGTCGGCGACCTGCGGGATGGCGCCGAGAGCGCAGCGGGCGCGGGCCAGGTCGACCGCGGCGGGGGTCGTGGACAGCAGGTCGACGGCCTCCCGCAGCAGGTCCACCCCGGAGGGGCCGCGCAGCCGGCCGAGCAGGAGCAACCCGTCGCCCAGGTAGCTCGGCGCACCCCACCGGCGCAGCAGCCGGACCTCCTCCTCCGCGAGCCGGACCGCCTCCTCCGTGCGGCCCAGGCCGTGCAGCGCGAGCGCGCCCGTGCCGCGCCAGGGGTGCCAGACGGGGTTGGGGATCGGCACCGGGGCCGCGATCCCGACGACGGCGCCGAGGGCCTCCTCGTAGCGGCGCTCCGCCACCAGCAACCGGGCCACCGCGTGCCGGAAGAAGCGGTACCCGTCCCCGGCGGCCGGCAGCGCGGCCCCGGCGTCCGCCGCGCTCCGGGCCGCGGCGACGTCGCCCCGGTCGAGGTGGCAGGCGATCTCCACCCCGAAGGCGTACGCGTCGCCCAGGCTCTCGTGCCCCCAGATCCGGGCCTGGTCGTGGGCCATGCGGACCAGACCGAGCGCGTCGTCCAGCTCGCCCCGCCGCCAGTGCCAGAGCCCCTGCCAGAGGTTGGTGGAGTGCACGGCGAACACCGATCCGCGGGCGTGCGCGGCGCGGCGCGCCCGGGTCCAGAAGTCGCCCAGGTCGTCGTCGGCGAGCATGCGGACGACGGCGGCGACGATCCAGAACAGCCCGTTGTCGACGGTCCAGAGGCGGTCGCCGGCGAGGGCCGCCCGGGCGAGCCTGACCGCCCGAGAGCGCTGCTCGCCCTCGAGCGTCGCCTCGAACGCCAGCGCGGCGGCCAGCATCAGCGCCCCGGTGCCGTCGCCGCCGGGTCCGGGCGGCTCGGCCGTGCGCCACACCGCGGGGTCCACGTCGTGCATGAAGCCGGTGATGCGCTCCAGCGCGGTCAGCGCCTGCCGGTGGTCGTCCAGCTCGGGCGGCAGGGCCAGCCGCGCCTCGCGGGCGAAGGCGGTCGCCACCCCCAGCGCACCGGCGAACACCTGCGTCCGGCCGATGACGACGGCGAGGTCGGCCCGGGTCCGCGGGTCGTCGTGCAGCGCGTAGGCCTGCAGGAGGTGCTCGGCCCCGGCCGCGCCCTCGACCAGCGACTCGAGCAGGCCGAGCTCGGTCAGCACGTCGCGGCGGGTGCCGTCGTCCGCCGGCGGCTCCTCCAGCGCCCGGCGGAGCAGGGTCACCGCCGTCTCCGCCGCGCCGCGCTCGGCGGCCGTGGCGGCCGCCCGGCGCAGCAGCGCGACCGTGCCGGCGTCGCCCCGCCGCGGCGCCCGCAGCAGGTGGGCGGCCACCTGCTCCGCCCCGGTCCCGTCGAGGAGCCGGGCGGCGCGCTCGTGCAGCAGCGCGCGCTCCGCCGCGGGCAGGTCGCGGTACACCGCGTCGCGCACCAGCGGGTGGGCGAAGGCCAGCGGCCACTCGTCCTTGACGACCTCGATGCGGGCCAGCACCGCGAGGGCGGCGGCGACCTCCTGGTCGGACCGCCCGGCCAGCGCGGCGACCACCGGCAGGGCGGCGCCGTCCCCGAGCACCGCGGCGGCCCGGGCCACCGGCAGGACCTCCGGCGGCAGCCGCCGCAGCCGCATCGTGACCATGCTCGACACGGCGCGGGACCCGACGGCCACGACCCGGTCGGCGTGGGCGGCGTCGGGGCGCACCCGGTCGGCCTCCAGCCCGCGCAGGAGCTGGCGGAGCAGCAGCGGGTTGCCCGAGGTGGTGCGGTGGCAGGCCCGGGCGAACAGGGGCGAGACCGGGTCGCCGAGGCGCTGCGCCACCATGCGGGAGGTCGCCTCGGGGGTGAGCGCGGGCGGGGTCACGACGACGGCGGCGGGTTCGAGCTGCAGCTCGGTCAGCAGCTCCTCGTCGTCGACCTGCTCGCCGGTGCGGATCGTGCCGACGAGCAGGACCGGGACGCCGTCGAGCCGGCGGGCGAGGTAGACCAGCCAGCGCAGCGAGGCGGTGTCGCACCACTGCAGGTCGTCCACGGCCAGCACCACCGGCCCGTCGGCGCCGGCGTTGACCGCCAGCCAGTACAGGCCGTGGAGGACGGCGAACGAGCCGTCGCCCTCGCCCGCGGTGAGGTCGAAGACCCCGCCGGCGGCGGACGCGGCGCCGCGCAGCAGCGCCGCCCGCCGGTCGGCCTCGACCAGCTCGGGTTCGAAGAGCTGCCGGACGACGCCGAAGCCGAACGCCCTCTCCATCTGGCTGCCGCGGGCGGCGAGCACCCGCAGCCCGCGCTCGGCGGCCAGCCGCCGGGCCTCGGCCAGCAGCCGGGTCTTGCCGATGCCGGCCGGGCCCTCGACCAGCAGGAGCCCCGGGCGTCCCCCGGCGAGGTCGTCGAGGGCGGTACGGACGGCCGCGAGCTCGCGGTCGCGGTCGACGAGGTCGTCGGGCGCGCGCGGCGCGGGCACCGGGGGCTCGGCGCGGGGCGGCGGCTCGCCGCGGGGCGGGGGCACGCGCGGCCGCAGCGCGGGCGACTGGTCCAGGACGGCCCGCTCCAGCTCCCGCAGCGCCGGGCCGGGGTCGACGCCGAGCTCGTCGGCGAGGGTGGTCCGCGCCCGGCGCAGCGCGGCGAGGGCGTCGGCCTGCCGGCCGGCGCGGTAGAGCGCCAGCGCGAGCAGCCGCCAGCGCTCCTCGCGCAGCGGCTCCTCGGCGACCATCGCCTCGAGGTCGGCCACCAGGAGCGCGGCCTCGCCGGCCTCGAGCCGGGCGGCGAGCAGCCGCTCGCGCGCGGTGGCGCGCAGCTCGGCGAGCCGCCCGATCTCGGCCTGCGCCCACGGCGCGTCGGCGTAGTCGGCCAGGGCCGGACCCCGCCAGAGCCGCAGCGCCTCCTCGAGCAGCGGCACCGCCCGGTCGGGCTCGGCGGCGGCCTGCTGCAGCAGCCGCTCGAACCGCCACGCGTCGACGGCGTCGGCGGGCAGCCGGACGGCGTATCCGGGCCCCTCCCGCACGAGGACCGTCGAGCGGGCCCGCGCGGCGCTGCCCGGCTCGAGCCGGCGGCGCAGGTGCGAGACGTAGGACTGCAGGGCGGCGGTGGTGTCGGCGGGCGGGGCGTCGCCCCAGACCGACTCGACGAGCCGGTCGGCGGGGACGATCTCGCCGCGGGCGAGCAGCAGGACCGCCAGGACGGCGCGCTGCCGCGGCCCGCCCAGGTCGAGCGGCGCCCCGTCGCAGGCGGCGGTGAGCTCGCCCAGGAGGTTCACCCGCAGCCGGCCGCCGTCCACCCACCCCTCCTCATTGGCGGGAAAGGTAGACGAGGACGGCGGATCCGTGGAGGGGGTCGGACCCGGTCGACGACCGGGCGCGTGACGCGCCTGCCCCGCACCACCTGCGGGCCGCCGACGAGCACCTCACCTCATCGGTCGAGCACGACTCCCCCGCAGCAGGAGGAGCGCGGCGACGGCGGCCAGCGCCGCGGCGATCGCGGCACCGGCGAAGACGGTGTGCAGCTGGGTGAGGACGGCGGCGTCGGTGGCGGCGTCGTAGGCCGGGCAGGCGGCGGGCGTCCGCGGGCAGAGCTCGACCGGCGAGCCGATGGCGGCCACCTCGGCGGTGAACCGGCGCAGCGCCACCGCCGTCAGCAGCGAGAGGCCGACGAGCATGCCGACGGTCCGGGCCACCACGGCCAGCGCGCTGGCGCTGCCGTGCACGGCGGGGCCGGTGACGGCGAGCAGGACGGCGTTGACCGGCGCGATCGCCAGCCCGAAGCCGAGGCCGGCGGCGAGCAGCACGGCCCAGGAGGCGGCGCCGTCCAGCGACCGCTCGTCCCACCGCGTCATGGCCGCCAGCGCCAGCGCGGTGAGCGCCGTGCCGGCCGCGGCGACGACGCGCGGCGGCACCCGCCGGCACAGCCAGCCGCCGACCACGGCACCGACCGGCACCGCGACGAGCAGCCGGAGCAGCACCAGCGCCGCGCCGAACTGGTCGCCGGGGGTGGTGGTGGCGCGGGCGAACAGGGGGACGTCGACGAGGGCGGCGACGAGCGCGACGCCGACGAGCAGGTTGACCAGCAGGGCGCCCCAGGCGCCGACGGGGCGGAGCGCGGCCAGCGGCAGCACCGGGTCGGCGGTGCGCCGCTCGTGCACGACGAAGGCGACCGCCGCGGCGGCGGCGACCGGCAGCAGCACCGGCCCGTGCGCGACGACCTGGGTGGCCGGGTCGGCCGCGGCGAAGGCCCAGACCAGGCAGCCCAGCGCGACGACGACCAGCAGCGAGCCGACGACGTCGACCTCGCGCGCCAGCCGCCGCAGCCCGCGCAGCGGCAGCACGGCGCCGTCCGGGTGGGTCAGCGAGCGCACGACGGTGGCGACCCCGGCGACGACCGCGACGAGCACCAGCGGGGTCGAGGCCGGGACGGCGTCGACGACCGGCACGTAGAGCAGGCCGAGGGTGACGTCCTCGGCGAGCGCGGCGGGCTCGGCCAGCTGCAGGCCGAGCGCGAGCGACGCGAGCGCGGCGAGCGCCACGCCGACCGGGTCGGGCCGGCGGGCGCGGCCGGTGACCAGCGCGCCGACCGCCAGCGCGAGGCCCAGCAGCAGGTTCAGCCAGAAGATGGCCCGCCAGTCGGCGACGGCGAGCACCGCGGCGCCGGCCAGCGGGCCGAGGACGGCGCCGGCCTCCTGGACCGCGCCGACGACGCCGAGCGGCAGGGCGCGGCGCTCGGGCGGCCAGCGGTCGGCGACCAGGGCCAGCGTGGCGGGCACGAGCCCGCCGGCGCCGACGCCCTGCAGCAGCCGGCCGGCGACCGCGGGACCGAGCGACACCGCCGTCGCCGTCAGCAGGGAGCCCAGGGCGAACAGCAGCAGGCAGCCGACCAGCACCGGCACCCGGCCGCGCAGGTCGGCCAGCCGGCCGAGCAGCGGCAGCGTGGCGGTGTAGCCGAGCAGGAAGCCGCCGACGATGGGGGTGGCCCGCTGCAGCTCGTCGATGCCGACGCCGACGCCGGTGAGGATGTCGGGCAGCGCCAGGACGACGACGTAGGTGTCGGCCGCCGTGACGAGGACGGCGAGCGTCGCGAGGACGACGGCGGCGAGCCCGGGGACCGCCGGCGCGGTCGCCGCGTCAGCCGGTGGGCGGTGCGCTGATCTCGACATCGGCCCCGAAGTCGCTGAGCTCGAGGGTGTAGGTGCCGTCCTCGTCGGCGGTGAAGAAGGGCCCGGTGAGCTCGGCGCGCCGCAGCTCGCCGCTCTCGGTCGCGATGGCGAACCGCGCCCGGACCGCCTGCTCGGGGTCCTCGCTGGTGAGCAGGTCGGCGACCAGCTGCCCGGGCAGCTCGGCGGTCACCTCGCGCACGACCTCGCCGTCCACCCGGCGCTCGTCGCCGAGCTCCGCGTTCTCGGCCTCGGCCAGCAGCTGCGAGATGCCGGTGTCGGGGTCGAGCAGGGCGCCGGGGTCGCCGAAGCCGAACTGCGCGGGATCGATCTCGCTCCAGGCCTGCACGAAGGGCAGCTGGGCGTAGACGGTGCCGTCGACGGAGATGACGTCGAGGTCGGCGGTGGCGCCGGAGGTCTGCACCTGCAGGGTGCCCTGGAAGGAGGCCGGCCGGAGGATGTCGCCCTCGCCGCCGACGAGCAGGGTGCCGGTGGCCGGGGCGCCGTCGCTGCTGAGCACGAAGTGCGCGCTGTCGGCGGCGTCGAGGGTCTGCTTCGCCCGGTCGAGCAGGTCGGGTGCGGACTCGTCGGAGCCGCCACCGCACCCGGCGAGCACCAGCCCCACCGCGAGCAGCCCGGCGCCGGCGCGGCGCAGCAGCATGACGACCTCCCCGTCGCCGGCGGGTCCCGGCGTACCGCGGCGGACAGTACCGGGCTCAGGCGCCCACGCCGGTGCGCGCCGCGATGCGCGCGGCCAGCTTGGGCTGGTCCTTGAGCGGGAGGTGGCGCAGCGCCGGCTCGAGCTCGGGCAGCCGGGCCTGCCGGGTGGTCACGATGCGGAAGGCCTCCCCCACCGTGACCCCGTGGTCGGGGCGGTCGAGCACCAGGACGTCGTCCCCGGCGCCGAGCTCACCGGTCTCCAGCACCCGCAGGTAGGCGCCGGTGGCGCCGTGCGCGGCGAAGCGCTTGACCAGGTCGGGGACGCCCCAGTACCGGGCGAAGTTGGCGCACGGCGTGCGCCAGGCGGTCACCTCGAACAGGGCGGTGCCGATGCGCCAGCGCTCGCCGAGGACGGCGCCGAGCAGGTCGAGGCCGCTGGTGCGCAGGTTCTCGCCGAACCGGCCGGGCGGCAGCTCGCGGCCGAGCTCCCGCTCCCACCAGGCGGCGTCTTCCTGGGCGTAGGCGTAGACGGCCTGGCCCTCGCCGCCGTGGTGCTTCTTGTTGACCTGCACGTCGCCGTCCAGGCCGAGGGGGTGGACGGCGACCCGGCCGGCCACCGGCTGCTTGTCGATGCCGCTGCGGCGGGTGGGCAGCCGGTAGAGGTCGGTGGTGCCGGAGACGCAGACCGCCTCGATCCGGCCGGTCACTTCTTGGAAGCGGTCGACTCGTTGGTGGACAGCGCGGCGACGAAGGCCTCTTGAGGGACCTCGACGCGACCGACCATCTTCATCCGCTTCTTGCCCTCCTTCTGCTTCTCCAGCAGCTTGCGCTTGCGGGTGATGTCACCCCCGTAGCACTTGGCGAGCACGTCCTTGCGGATGGCGCGGACCGTCTCGCGGGCGATCACCCGGGAGCCGACGGCGGCCTGGATCGGCACCTCGAACTGCTGCCGTGGGATGAGCTCGCGCAGCTTGCCGGCCATCATGACGCCGTAGGCGTAGGCCTTGTCCTTGTGCACGATCGCGCTGAACGCGTCGACGGGCTCGCCCTGCAGCAGGATGTCGACCTTGACCAGCTGCGACTCCTGCTCGCCGGCCTCGGTGTAGTCGAGGGAGGCGTAGCCGCGGGTGCGCGACTTCAGCGCGTCGAAGAAGTCGAAGATGATCTCGCCGAGCGGCAGCGTGTAGCGCAGCTCGACGCGGGACTCGGACAGGTAGTCCATGCCGGTCAGCGAGCCGCGGCGGCTCTGGCAGAGCTCCATGATCGTGCCGGTGTAGTCGCTCGGCGCGATGACCGTGGCGTTGACGACCGGCTCGTAGATCGTGGCGATCTTGCCGCTGGGCCAGTCGCTGGGGTTGGTCACCGTGTGCTCGGTGCCGTCCTCCATGACCACGCGGTAGACGACGTTGGGCGCGGTGGAGATGAGCGACAGCCCGCTCTCGCGCTCCAGCCGCTCGCGGACGATCTCCAGGTGCAGCAGGCCGAGGAAGCCGACCCGGAAGCCGAAGCCGAGCGCGGCGGAGGTCTCCGGCTCGTAGACCAGGGCGGCGTCGTTGAGCAGCAGCTTGTCCAAGGCCTCCCGCAGCAGCGGGTACTCGCTGCCGTCGATCGGGTAGAGGCCGGAGTAGACCATCGGCTTGGGGTCGCTGTAGCCGCCGATCGGCTCGGCGGCCGGCTTGTTCTGCAGGGTGACCGTGTCGCCGACGCGGGACTGGCGGACGTCCTTCACGCCGGTGATGAAGTAGCCGACCTCGCCGACGCCGAGGCTGTCGACCGGCTTGGGTTCCGGAGAGATGACGCCGATCTCGAGCAGATCGTGGACCGCGCCGGTGGACATCATCCGGATCCGCTCGCGGGCGGAGATGCGGCCGTCGACGACGCGGACGTAGGTGATGACGCCGCGGTAGATGTCGTAGACGGAGTCGAAGATCATCGCCCGGGCAGGGCCATCGGCGTCGCCGACCGGCGCCGGGATCTCGGCGACGATCTTGTCCAGCAGCTCGGGGACGCCCTCGCCGGTCTTGCCGCTGACCCGCAGCACGTCGCCGGGGTCGCAGCCGATGATGTGCGCGATCTCGGCCGCGTACTTCTCCGGCTGCGCGGCCGGCAGGTCGATCTTGTTGAGCACCGGGATGATGTGCAGGTCGTTCTCGAGGGCCAGGTAGAGGTTGGCCAGCGTCTGCGCCTCGATGCCCTGGGCGGCGTCGACGAGCAGGACGGCGCCCTCGCAGGCGGCCAGGCTCCGGCTCACCTCGTAGGTGAAGTCGACGTGCCCCGGGGTGTCGATCATGTCGAGGACGTACTCGGTGCCGTCGACCTGCCACGGCAGCCGCACGTTCTGCGCCTTGATGGTGATGCCGCGCTCGCGCTCGATGTCCATGCGGTCGAGGTACTGGGCGCGCATCTGCCGTGCCTCGATGATCCCGGTGACCTCGAGCATCCGGTCGGCCAGCGTCGACTTGCCGTGGTCGATGTGGGCGATGATGCAGAAGTTCCGGATGCGGGCCGGGTCGGTGGCAGCAGGAGTCGTCACAGTGCTGCCCATCGTCCCACGGTCCGGGCGATCCCTCCGACGGCGGCGCGGCGCAGCTGACAGGGTGTCGGCGGTGGAGCACCGGATCGCCGTTGCCGAGGGCGTGTCGCTGTGGGCGGAGGACCGGGGCGACAAGGCCGGCACGCCCGTCCTGCTGGTCATGGGCGTCAACGCCAGCGGGGCCACCTGGCCGCCGACGCCGTCCGGGTGCTCGACGCGCTGGGCACCGAGCGGGCGCACGTGGTGGGGATGTCGATGGGCGGCACCCTGGTGCAGCTGCTCCTGCTCGACGCCCCGGAGCGGCTGCTGAGCGCGACGCTGTTCGCGACCTCCGCCCTCGGCGCCGGGCTCGCCGACGTCGCCGGGGAGTCCGAGCTGCCCGGCCCGGACCCGCGGCTGCTGGAGCTCTGGCAGACGATGGGCGAGGAGCGGGACGAGGCCGCGGAGCTGGACTGGCGGGTGGCGCACTGGCGTCTCCTGGACGGCGGGGTGCTGCCGTTCGACGAGGCGGAGTTCCGGGCGCTCGAGGAACGTGTGATCGCCCACAGCGGGTCCGCGAGCAACCCGTCGGCGCACGCGCTGGCCGACCAGGCCGACCAGGCCGACCAGGCCGACCAGGCCGGCCTGGACCGGGCCGCGGAGCTGGCCGCGGTGCGGGTGCCCACGCTGGTGATCGAGGCACCGGAGGACCCGGTCAACCCGCCGCCGCACGCGGCGCACCTGGCCTCGGTGATCGGTTCGGCGCGGCTGGAGGTCGTCCCGGGCATGGGCACGCGCTGAGCGGCCGGATCGTCGATCCGCTGACCGCTCTCCTCTCGGCGCACCTCGACGCGGTGGACGCTGCGGCGGCCGCCGGACGCGGGTTGGGCTGACCGCGACGACGCTGGTAACCTGGCAGGCCGGTCCGCGTGCGCACGTGCGCCCGGACGTTGGACAGCAGGCATCCCCTTCCAGACACCGAGGCTCACGCGTGGCGAACATCAAGTCCCAGATCAAGCGGAACAAGACCAACGAGCGGCGCCGGCAGCGCAACGTCGCGGTCAAGTCCGCCCTGAAGACGGCGGTCCGGCGGTTCCGCACCGCTGCTGACGCCGGGGACGCCGAGGCTGCGGCCACCGCGCTCGCGACCGCCAGCAAGGCGCTCGACAAGGCGGCCAGCAAGGGCATCATCCACAAGAACCAGGCCGCCAACCGCAAGTCGGGCATGGCCAAGCAGCTCACCAGCATCCAGGGCTGAGCTCCCCGCACCGCTCGCGCGAGCCCTCGTCCCTCCCGGGGACGGGGGCTCGTCGCATGTCGGGGGGCCACCGGCCCGGGATCACACGCCGTCGCAGACCTCCTCCAGCGGGCGGCGGGGCGCAGGGTGCGGCGGTCGGACCGGCACGCCGAGCCGGAGGACCAGCTGGGGGTGGCCGGTGAGGCGCAGCGCCTCGCGCAGGCGGGGGCGCAGGGCGGCGACCTGGCAGGGCTGGTTGGCGTAGCCCGCGAGCACGCCGTCGCGGGCCGCCTCCAGCAGGGCGCGCTCGACCGCCTGACCTGTCGCCAGCCAGCTCCGGACGTCGTCGTGCTCGGTGGCCAGGACGACGACGACCGGCGACCGGCGCGTCAGCTCCGCGTCCTTGCCGGCGGTGCCCGCGCCCACGTCCACGTGCGAGACGACGAACCGGGTCAGCGCACCGGTGACCGGCGGCACGGTCAGGCCGTCGCCGCGGCGACGGGGATGCATCCACGCAGCGAGCTCACGCCGCCACGACGGGTCGTCGAACTGGGCCCGGTCGCCCGCGGCCACCAGGTCCGCCAGCGCGGCGCGGTCCACGTCGCCGGTCACGACCTGGAAGGCCACCCCCAGGTCGGCGCAGCCCCGCGCCATCCGGGCCAGCGTGCCGTCGGCCGGTCCGCCGGCGAACTGCTCGCGGCACGTGTGGCGGGCGGGGATCGCCGCTGCCAGCTCCAGCTCCGCCCGGTCACCTGCTGCACGCAGGACCACCCGCGCCAGCAGGTCCGTGTCGTCGGGGTCGGGCACCACCTCGACCGCCGGCTCGAGGCCGCCGGCCCGCGCCGCGACGACCAGGTTCGCCAGCGCGGCTCCGCAGCTGATCGTGAGTTCGCGGTCGACGGGGTCGTTGACCGGCAGCGCGCGGGTGCGGTCGGCGAGGAGGTCGACAGTGCCGCCTCGAACCCGGAACCTCCACGGCTGGGTGTTGTGTGACGACGGAGCGAGCGTCGCGGCCTCGACGGCCCTCCTCGTGCCGGTGAGCAGCTCGGTCATCAGCACCTCCCGCGGCCCACCGTCGCCGCGCGCGGACGGCCGGACCAGTGGCGATGGCCCTGCCCCGACGGGCCGAAAGGGCGGCGCGCCCGCCTCCGAGGGCGACGGCCGCTCGGCCGGATCGCCGGTCAGCGCCCGCGGACGGCGCGGTCCCGGCGGGTCTCGGTGCGGATCTCGATGATCCGGCGGACCGCCCGCTCGAGGGCGTAGTCGGCGCTGGCCGCCGCACCCTTGACGTCGGCGTTCAGCTCGGCGGTGACGCCGATGGCCCGCTGCAGCCCGTCGATGCTCCAGCCGCGGGACTGCGCCTGGGCCCGCTTCACCTTCCAGGGCGGCATCTTCAGCGCCCGGGCCAGGTCGCCGGGGTTGCTGCTGTTCAGGCTGGCCACCCGGGCCGCCGTCCGCACGCCGTCGGCGATGGCGTCGGCGATGAGCACGTGCGCGACGCCGCGCTCGAGGGCCCAGCGCAGCGTCTCCACGGCCCCCTGCCGGTCGCCCACCAGCACCTTCTCGGCCACGGTGAATCCGGTGACCTCGGCCTGGCCGCGGTGGAAGCGGGCGACCGCGTCGGCGTCGATCGTGCCGCCGAAGTCGGAGACCAGCTGGCTGGCCGCCGAGGACAGCTGCCGCAGGTCGTTGCCGACCGCCTCGACCAGCGCGGCCAGGGCGTCGGCGGTGATCCGCCCGCCCGCGGACCGCACCTCGTTGCGCACGAAGTTGGCGCGGTCGCCGGGTGAGGTGATCTTGGGGCACTCGTCGACCGCGGCGCCGGCGGCCTTGAACGCCTTGACCAGCGCCTCGTTGCGCTTGCCGCCGGCGTGCACGATCACCAGCGTCAGGTCGGGATCGGGGTCCTCGGCGTAGGCGGTCAGCGCGTCGGCCAGCGCGCCCGCCGCCTCGTGCACACCGTTGACGGTGACCAGCCGGTGCCCGCCGAACAGCGACGGCGCCAGCACGTCGGCGAGGTGGCCCACGGGGAGGCCGGCGGCCACGAGGTCGTGCTCCTCGGCGTCGGGGTGGCGCTCGAGCACCGCGGCGCGCACGGCGCTGACCGCGCGGGCGCGCAGCAGCTCCTCCTCCCCCACCACGACCCGGATCCGGGAGGTCGGTGCCGGAGGTGCCGCTGCCACGCCTGCATGGTGTCACGGCGCGCCGACGGTCCTGGCCCGGCGCGGGGGTGGCGACCGCGACGCCCCACTCCTCCGCGGTGCCGGCGACGGCGACGTCGCCCTGGCGGTCGGTGCGGTACACCCGCATCCCGTCGCGGGCCAGCAGGCGCAGCGCGGTGGCGGTCGGGTGACCGTAGCCGTTGTCGGCGCCGACCGACACCAGCGCCACCCGTGCACCGCTCGCGGCGAGGAAGGCCGGGTCGACGTCGGCGCTGCCGTGGTGCGGCATCTTGAGCACGTCGGCGCGCAGGTCGACGCCGCGGGCGAGCACGCGGGCCTGCGCCTGGGCGCTGAGGTCGCCGGTGAGCAGCACCCGCACCCCGTGCACCGTGACGCGGGCGACCACCGAGAGGTCGTTGGGCTCGGCGCCTGCGGTGGCGATCTCCGGTGGGGGCGCCAGCACTTCCAGCCGCGCCCTCCCGAGGGTGCGCCGGTCCCCGGGCACCAGGACCTCGCGGCGGGCGCCGGACGCGGCCGTGAGCCGGTCGACGGCGGCGCCCCGCTCGTCGGCCGGGGACAGGGTGCCGGTCGCCACCACGTCCACCCGGCGGCCGCCGAGCGCCCCGGCGAGGCCGCCGGCGTGGTCGGCGTCGAGGTGGGACAGCAGGACCATGCGCAGCCGGTCGACGCCCAGCCGGTCCAGGCACCGGTCCACCGCGCCGACGTCGGGCCCGGCGTCGACGAGCAGCGCCTCCCCCGGGCCGGTCGGGAGGACGAGGGCGTCGCCCTGGCCGACGTCGCAGGCGACGGCCACGGTGGACGGCGGCGGCCACCCGCGCACCGCCTGGCGCAGCGGCCAGCCGAGCACGACCAGGCCGACCACCACCGCCAGCGCGAGCGGGCGCGTGCGCGGGAAGCGCCACAGCACGGCGGCGCAGACCAGGAGCAGCACGGTGAGACCCACCGCGCCCGCGGTGCCGGCGGTCCACCCCACGGCGGCGTCGGGCAGCGCCGCGCCGCGCTCGGCGACGACCACCAGCCAGCGCACCGGCCAGCCGGCCAGCCACACCAGGACGTCGCCGGCTACCGGGCTCACCGGGGCGGCCAGCGCCGCGAGCAGCCCCAGCACGGTGGCCGGGGCGACGGCGGGCGCGGCGAGGAGGTTGGCCGGGAGCGAGACCAGGCTGACCTGCCCGCTCAGCGCGGCCACGAGCGGCGCGGTCGCCAGGCCGGCCGCCGCGCTGACCGCGAGCGCGTCGGCGACCGGCGTCAGGACACCCCGGTGGCGCAGGGCCCGGGACCAGCGGCGGGCGACGAGGACGATCGCGGCCGTGGCGGCGACGGAGAGCGCGAACCCGGCGTCGGCGGCCAGCGCCGGCTCCACCAGCAGCAGGACCAGTACCCCGGCGCACAGCGCCGGCACCGCGGCCCGCTCCCGCCCCGAGGCGAGGGCGATCAGCACGACCGCGCCCATGGCCGCGGCCCGGAGCACGCTCGCGCTCGGCCCGGCCAGCACCACGAAGCCGGCGAGGCCGGCCGCGCCGACCAGCGCCTGCACCCGCCGGTCGACCGCCCGGCGGCGCAGCGGCCACAGCACGCCCGCGACCACGATCGCCACGTTGGCCCCCGAGACCGCGGTCAGGTGCGCCAGGCCGGTGCGCCGGAAGTCCTCCCGGAGCACCGGGTCCATGCCGCTGGTGTCGCCGACCACGAGCCCCGGCAGCAGGCCCGCCGGTCGCGGCGGGAGCACCCGTGCCGACGACGCGGCCAGGCCCTCGCGCACGCCCGCGGCGACGCGCTGCGCCCGCCCCGGCGCCCCGACGAGCTCCGGCGCGCCCCGCGCGCCGAGCACGGCCACCAGGTGCCCGTCGCGGGGCAGGGACGCACGCACCAGCGCCCGCACCGGCTGACCGGGCGGCAGGTCGGCCCAGGCCTCGGCGGGGGCGAACAGCAGGACGTCGTCGTCCACCCGGGTCGTCGTCCCGCCCACCCGGACCGCGCGCACGGTCGCGTCGGCGACGACGCGGGAGGCGCCCGCGCCGGTCAGCCGCCGCGGCACGTCGTCGAGCACCACCTGCACCTCGACGGTCCGGTCCCGCTCAGCGGCGGCGCGCAGCGGAGAGGCGTCCCGCTGCAGACCGCGGACCGCACCGGCGGTCGCAGTGAGGGCGAGCGCGGCGAGCACGCCCAGCGCGACCAGCGCCGGCGCCCGGCGGCTCCGGACGGCCAGACCAAGCCCGACCACCCCCGCGGCCGCGGCGACCACCGCCAGCGCCCGCACGGGCGCGAACGGGACCGCCAGGGTGGCGAGCCAGGAGGCGGCCGCCGCGGGGACGAGCCGCAGGTCCAGCCACGTCCACCGCGCGCCGGTGCTCACACGGTCACCAGGTCCGCGAGCTGGGCGTAGATCGCCGGGCCGATGCCCGGCACGTCGTCGAGCTGCTCGATGCTGGCGAAGCGGCCCTGCCGGTCGCGGTGGGCGACGATGCGCTGGGCCAGCACCGGGCCGATGCCGGGCAGGGCGTCCAGGTCGGCCTCGGTGGCGGTGTTGAGGTCCACCAGGCCACCGCCGGCGGTCTCGTCGGCCGCGGTCCCGCCAGCCGGACCGGCGGCCGCGCCCGCCACGCCCACCGCCACCTGCTGGCCGTCGGTGACCACCGCGGCGAGGTTGACCGAGGCCGGATCGGCCTCCGGCAGCAGCCCGCCGGCGGCGGCGATCGCGTCGGCCACCCGAGCGCCGGTCGGCAGCGTGACCAGCCCCGGCCGTGCGACCAACCCCACGACCGACACCACGGCGGTCGTCGCCGTCTCGGCGGCCTCGCCCACCTCGGGGGTGGCCGGTGCGGTGGTGCCGCCGGGCTCGGCCGGCTCGACGGGTTCGACGCGGGGGCGGTCCAGCCAGGTCCAGACGACGAGCAGCAGCGCGGCGAGCAGTCCGGCGAGCCACAGCGCGCGGGCACCGCGACGGCCGGGGTCGAGCCGCACGGCCGTCGCGGGCGCCCGGTGCCTGCCGATGCCGGGTGGCGCTCCCCCGCCGTCCTCGTCCGCGTCCTCCGGCTCCGGCTCCGGTGGATCGGGGTCGGGGTCGTCGTCGGGCACCCAGCCGCCGGCCCGCTCGCTCTCGGCCAGGAGGGCGCGCAGCCGGGCGCGGATCACGTCGGCGTCGTCGATGCGGCGGGAGGAGGAACGCACCGGCGCGACGCTAGGGACCGGGCAGCCGTCCGGGCGGCGCTCAGGCGGATCTGTGGACGCCGCCCCCGGCTGTGGACGACGGACGGCGCGCGGCCCGGGCGTGGGGCAGGGTGCCCGCCGTGCCGTCCTCACTCCGCCGCGGGCTCTCCCCGGTCGTCGTCCTCGGCCGGGCCGTCCGGCGCCTCCTCGGCGGGCGCCGGCACCACCACGACGCCCACCGCGCCGGGGCCGACGTGCGCGCCGATCGCGGCGCCCAGCTCGCTGACGTACAGCTCCTTGGCCTCCGGCAGCCGCTGGCGCAGCTCGGCGGCGAGGCGCTCGGCCCGCTCCGGCGCCGCCAGGTGGTGCACCGCGAGAGAGGCGGGGCCGGTGCCGGCCGTCTCGACCGCCCGCTGCACGAGCCGGTTGAAGGCCCGGGCCGAGGTGCGCACCTTCTCGAGGGGGACGACCTTGCCGTCGACGACGTGCAGCACCGGCTTCACGGCCAGCGCGGAGCCGAGGATGGCGGCGGCGGCACCGATCCGGCCGCCCCGGCGCAGGTGCTCCAGGGTCTCGACGACGAACAGCGTCCTGGTGGCCGCGGCGGTGTCGCGGGCCGCGTCCGCGACCGCGCCGGCGGGGGCGCCGTCGGCCGCGGCGCGGGCGGCGGCCAGGACGGCGAAGCCCGTGGCCATCGCGGTCGCCCGCGAGTCGATCACCGTGACCACGTGCTCGCCGACCTGCGCGGCGGCCAGCCGTGCGGCGTCCCAGGTGCCCGACAGCTCCGCGGACAGGTGCACCGAGACGATCCGGTCGGCGCCGCCGTCGAGGCAGCGGCGGTAGGCGGCCACGAAGTCGCCGGGGGTCGGGCGGGAGGTCGACACCTGGCCGCGGGCGGAGAGGGTGGCGGCGACGTCGTGGGGCCCGATGTCGCGGCCCTCGCTGCCCGAGCGGCCGGGCAGCACCACGTACAGCGGCACGACCTCGATGCCGTACCGCTCCACGAGGTCCGCGGGCAGGTAGGCCGTCGAATCGGTGACGACGGCGACGGACACCGGGCGAGGCTAGCCCGCCTGCGCGCCGATGCCGCACCAGCGGCGGCGAGGTCGCCCGAAAGGCTCAGACGGCGTCGGCGTCGGTGGGCCGCGTCGGCGCGCCTTCCTCGGGCGTCGCCCCCGCCCGCGGTGCGGCACCCGGTGCCGGACCGGCGCCCTCGACGCCCGCCGGCACCCAGCTGTTGTGGCGGACCAGCCGCCAGCGCGGGTCCTGGAAGCGCAGCTCGCTCCACGCGCAGTTGGCGAGCGGACCGAACACCCGCCGGTGCTCCGGGCCCAGCCCCAGCACTGCCTCGAGCATCCGGCCGGCCGTACCGCCGTGCGTCACGACGACGGCCACCGCGGCCGGCGGCAGGTCGGCGAGGGCGGCCAGGGCGCGCTCGGCGACCTGCGCGGCCTCCTCCCCGCCGCGGCCGAGCACCGGACGGCCGGCCATCCAGTCGGCGTACTGGTCGGGGTAGCGCTCGGCGACCTCGTCGCGGGTCAGGCCCTCCCAGCAGCCCAGGCCGTGCTCGCGCAGCCGGGCGTCCACGCGCAGCGGGATCCCGAGCACCTCGGTGAGCGCGCCGGCGGTCTCGACGGCCCGCCCGAGGTCGCTGGACACCACGACCGCGTCACCGGCCGGCAGCACCCCGGCCAGGAGCGGGGCCGCCCGGGCGGCCTGCCGGCGGCCCTCGTCGTCCAGCGGCGGATCCAGCTGGCCCTGGAAGCGGCCGGTCGCGTTCCACTCCGTGCGGCCGTGCCGCCAGAGCACCAGACGCGGTACCGGCAGCGTGGCGGGCGCGGCGGTCACCGCTCGGTCGGGTCCGCGGCCGGCGGGGGCTCCAGCGGGGTCGGGTCGGCGCTGCCCGGGTCGACGTCGTCGGCGGACAGCGTGCCCACCCCGTCGCCGGCGGCGGGGCCGCCGACGGCCGGGCCGCCGGAGATCGTGCCGCCGGAGATCGTGCCCCCGGTGTCGATGCCGGCCGCGTGCCGGGCGGCGTCGCGGTCGACGAACGGGATGGTCGGGCAGTCCTTCCAGAGCCGCTCGAGCGCGTAGTACGCCCGCTCCTCGGCGTGCTGGACGTGCACCACGACGTCGACGAAGTCGAGCAGCACCCAGCGGGCCTCGGCCACGCCCTCGCGGCGGACCGGCTTGATGCCCTGCCGGCGCAGCCGCTCCTCGACCTCGTCGACGATCGCCTGCACCTGCCGCTCGTTGGGAGCGGAGGCGAGCACGAACGCGTCGGTGATGGCCAGCCGGTCGCTCACGTCGACGATCGAGACGTCGGTGGCGAGCTTGTCGGCGGCGGCCTGGGCGGCGACCAACGCGGTCTCGCGCGCCTCGGTGGAGGCGGTCATCGGGGCACCTCGACTGCGTGGGGGGACGGTGGTTCGGACGACGGGGGGCGGCCGGGTCCGCCGTTGGCCGACGGTGGCGGCCGGTCGTAGGTCGGGCGGTCACCGGCGGGGCGGCCGTCGAGCACGTCGCCGGCCCGACGGGCGGGGCGGCCCTGGCGGTAGAGCCCGCGCTTCTCGATGTACTGGACGACCCCGTCGGGCACGAGGTACCAGACCGGCATGCCGCGGGCGACGCGCTCGCGGCAGTCGGTGGAGCTGATCGCCAGCGCGGGCACCTCGACGAGGCTCACCACGCCCTCGGGCAGGTGGGCGTCGGCCAGCGTGAACCCGGGCCGGGTGACGCCGATGAAGTGCGCCAGCGAGAAGCACTGCTCGCTGTCGCGCCAGCTGAGGATCTGGGAGAGGGCGTCGGCGCCGGTGATGAAGAAGAGCTCGGAGTCGGGCCGCTGGACCTTCAGGTCGGTGAGCGTGTCGATGGTGTACGTCGGCCCGCCGCGGTCGATGTCGACCCGGCTCACCGAGAAGCGCGGGTTGGAGGCGGTCGCGATGACCGTCATGAGGTAGCGGTCCTCGGCCGGGGCGACCTCGCGGTCGCTCTTCTGCCACGGCTGACCTGTGGGGACGAACACCACCTCGTCGAGGCCGAACAGCCCGGCGACCTCGCTGGCGGCCACCAGGTGGCCGTGGTGGATGGGATCGAACGTCCCGCCCATCACCCCGATCCGCCCACCTGCCACCGATCGAGCCTAACCGGTGCTCGTCGGGGCCGGTCCGCGCGGGACCGGCCCCGACGGGCCGCCACCGTCCCGCCCGGGCGGGGACCGGTGTGCGACCGGCTCCCCCGTGCAGCCGGTCGCCGTCCGCCGGCGTTCCCGGGTGGGCCGCCGGGGAGGACGGGGGCCGCCGGTGTGGAGCAACGGCACCGCACTGGAGAACGCCACGCGTGTCGTTCGGTTACGAGCCCGGCCGGAGATGGGCTCCCGGGCGTGTCGAGGTGCCGACATGTCGCCGTGTCGACGAGACGACACGGCGGCAGGTCGCCCGGAGCGGCGCGGCTCAGAGGGTGGTGACGAAGTCCGCGAGCTGGGCGGCGTTGCGGCACTCGACCATGTCGATGACCTCGCCGTACTGGTCGGCGGCGGAGTCGCCGCTCCCCCACAGCCGCTGCGGCTCGGGGTTCAGCCAGTGCGCCGACCGGCTCCGCTTCACCATCTCGGCGAGCACCGGCAGGCCCGGGCGGCGGTAGTTGGTGCGCCCGTCCCCGAGCACGAGCAGCGACGACTTCGGCCCCAGCGCCGTCGGCCACCGGTCGAGGAACACCTCGAACGCGTTGCCGTAGTCGCTGTGCCCGTCGAAGGAGACGACGTCGGCCTCCCGCCCGATCCGGGACACCGCGTCGACGACGTCGGCGCCGGGCCGGAAGAAGCGGGTGACCTCGTCGGTCGAGTCGACGAAGGCGAACGCCCGCACGCCGGTGAAGTGCTCGCGCAGCGCCTGGGTGAGCATCAGCGTGAAGTGGCTGAACCCGGCGACCGAGCCGGAGATGTCGCAGAGCACCACGAGCTCGGGCTTGTGCACCTTGCGCGGCCGGTGGTGGGTCACGACCGGCACGCCGCCGGTGCCCAGCGACGCCCGCACCGTCTTGCGGAAGTCCAGCCGCCCCTCCCGGCCGTGCCGGCGCCGCGCCGACAACCGCACCGCCAGCCGGCGGGCCAGCGGCGCCACCGTCCGGCGCAGCTCGGCCAGGTCCGACTGCTGGGCCCGCAGGAAGTCCACCTGGTCGGCCAGCGGCCGCACCGCGCTCTTGGCCACCCGGTCGCGGCCGCGCTGCTCGGCCGAGCGCCGCCGCACCTCTGCCTCCACCGCCGCCCGGAACGCCGCCAGCCGCTCGCGGATCGTCTGCCGCGCCACCTGCTCGGCCAGCCCGCCGCGCTCCCCGCCGTTCAGCAGGCCCGCGAGCAGCTGGGAGACCAGCGTGTCCGGGGAGAGCGCCCGCATCACCCGGTAGCTGAAGAACGACTGCCCCGACGGCGACGGTGCCGCCTGCCCCAGCAGGTCGACCGCCTGGCGGGCGAAGCGCCGCAGCGCCTCGTCGTCGCCGTCGAGGAGGAGCTGCAGCAGCTGCTCGCGCATCAGCTCGGTCATCCGGCCGGGGTCGCCGTCGTCGGGCAGGTCCAGCGTCGTCCCGGGCTCGCCGTCGCCGTCCCCGCCGGACGGCTCGCCGGCCGCCGGCCGGTCGCCCAACGGCCACCACAGGTCGAACAGCACGTCGTAGGCCGGGCGCTGCGCGGCCCGCTGCAGCAGCACCGCCGCCAGCCCGTGCCGCAGCTGCTCGCGGTCGAGCAGGTCCACCGCGGTGAGGATCTCGGCCGCGTCGACCGCCTGGCTGATCCCGACCGGGATCCCGGCCTCGCGGACCGCGCGCACGAAGCCGTCGAGGTGCCCGGCGAGCCCACCGGGCTCCCGCGAGGTGGACGGCGCGCTCATCAGTTCAGCCGCAGCTCGGCCGCGGCCCGCTCCTGGTCGCTGGCGTGCTTGAGCACCACGCCCAGAGTCGACCTCACGGCGCCCTCGTCGAGGGTGTCCAGGCCCAGTTCCAGGAGGGTCTGCGCCCAGTCCAGCGTCTCGGAGATCGACGGCGACTTCTTCAGCTCCAGCGCTCGCAGCGCCCGGATGGTCCGCACCAGCTGCTCGGCCAGCCCCGGCGCCAGGTCGGGCACGCGGGAGAGCACGATCTCCCGCTCCCGCTCGGCCGACGGGTAGTCCAGCGCGAGGTACAGACAGCGCCGCTTGAGCGCCTCCGACAGCTCGCGGGTCGCGTTCGAGGTGAGGACGACGGTGGGCCGGCGGGCCGCGGTGACCGTGCCGAGCTCGGGGATGGTGACCTGGAAGTCGCTGAGCACCTCCAGCAGCAGGCCCTCCACCTCGACGTCGGCCTTGTCGGTCTCGTCGACGAGCAGCACGGTCGGCTCGGTGCGCCGGATCGCGGTCAGCAGCGGCCGGGAGAGCAGGAACTCCTCGCCGAAGATGTCGTCGTGCACTGTGTCCCAGTCGGCGCCGTCCGTGCCCTGCGCCGCCTGGATTCGCAGCAGCTGCTTCTTGTAGTTCCACTCGTACAGCGCCCGGGCCTCGTCGAGGCCCTCGTAGCACTGCAGCCGGATCAGCTCCGAGCCCGTCGCCGCCGCCAGCGCCTTGGCCAGCTCGGTCTTGCCGGTGCCCGCCGGCCCCTCGACCAGCAGCGGCTTGCCCAGCCGGTCGGCGAGGAAGACGGTCGTGGCGATCTGCGCGTCGGGCAGGTAGCCGGCCGTCGACAGCCGCTTGCTGACGTCCGCGACCGAGGAGAACTGCGGGGACTGCGTCGGCGGGAGGGGCAAAGGAACTCCTAGCGGGTGTGGCCGTTCCCGGTGACCACGTAGGTGGTCGAGGTCAGTTCCGGCAGCCCCAGCGGCCCCCGGGCGTGCAGCTTCTGCGTGGAGATGCCGATCTCGGCGCCGAACCCGAACTCGCCGCCGTCGGTGAACCGGGTCGAGGCGTTCACCATCACCGCGGCCGCGTCCACCCCGGCGGTGAACGCCGCGATCGCCGTCGCCGAGTCGGCGACGATCGCCTCGGTGTGCCCGGTGCTCCACCGGGCGATGTGGTCCAGCGCGGCCGGCAGGTCGTCCACGACGCGCACGGCCATGTCCATCGACAGGTACTCGGTCGCCCAGTCCTCGTCGGTGGCCGGGCGGACGGCGTCGTGCGCTGCCCGGGCGGCGTCGTCGCCGTGCAGCGTCACGCCGGAGCCGGCCAGCGCGGCGAGCAGCCGCGGCAGGAACGGTACGTCGCGGTGCACGAGCAGCGTCTCGGCGGAGTTGCAGACGCTCACCCGGTGCGTCTTGGAGTTGAGGACGACGGCCTCGGCGATCGCCGGATCGGCGGACGCGTCGACGTAGACGTGGCAGTTGCCCTCGCCGGTCTCGATCACCGGCACCTTCGCCTCGTTGACCACCCGCTGGATCAGCGAGCCGCCGCCGCGCGGGATGACGACGTCGACGAACCCGCGGGCGCCCAGCAGCTCCCCGACCGACGCCCGGTCGGCCGGCAGCAGCTCGATCGAGCCCTCGGGCAGCCCGGCCTTGGCCGCCGCCTCGGTCATCACCGCCACGAGCACCGTGTTGGTGCGGAACGCCGACGCCGAGCCCCGCAGCAGCGCCGCGTTGCCGCTCTTCAGGCACAGGCCCGCGGCGTCGACGGTCACGTTGGGCCGCGCCTCGTAGACGATGCCGACCACGCCGAGCGGCACCCGGACCTGCTTGAGCTCCAGCCCGTTGGGCAGCCGCGACCCGCGGACGACGTCGCCGACCGGGTCGGGCAGCGCGATGAGGGTGCGCAGCGCGTCGGCGACCCCGGCCACCCGGCCGGCGTCCAGGCGCAGCCGGTCGACCGTCGACTCCGGCGTCCCGTCGGCGCGGGCGGCGGCCACGTCGGCGGCGTTGGCCTCGAGGATCTCGTCCGCCCGCTCGACCAGCGCGTCGGCGATGGCGGCCAGGGCGCCGTCCTTCACGTCGGTGGGCAGGGTCCGCAGCACGCGGGAGGCCGCGCGCGCACGCAGCGCGGCGGCACCGATCAGCGGCAGGTCGGCGACGTCGGGCACGTCCGCGAGGGTACGCGGCCCGGTTCGCCCCCAGAACTCAGCGCGGTCGGGCCCCGGCGGGGATCAGCTCAGGTGGTTTCTAGGAGCGGTCGCAACACCGCTGTTGTGATCGTGGGTCGAGAGTAGGGCGGCCATCGCCTCGGCCGGGGTGCGCCAGCCCAGGGTCTGGCGGGGGCGGCCGTTGAGTTCGTCGGCGA